>NZ_JABKCA010000027.1 GCF_013166655.1 Lentimicrobium sp. L6 | reverse complement strand
CCATATCCATGTTCATCTCTAGCATCTCTGCAGGATAACCTGTTTTTTCGCTCACCACTTCCAACAACATCTTTTCTAATTGTGTAGTATCAGCGGTAGTTTTGTTTGCTTCTGATGCTGCTTGAACTTCAGCTTGAATAGGAGCTACTGTTTCAATAACAGGAGCGGTAATTGTTGGTGCAGCTGCCTCTTGAGGAGTCAATGGCAAATTTGCATTTACTTGCTGTCCAATAATATCTATCAGCTGCTGACTTTGTGTATTTTGATCATTGATAAAACGCTCAAATAACTCTAATGACTTTGCCTGATTGGTTTTAAAGGATTCTAAAGTAGAAAGTAGCAATTCGGAAACGCCATTGTTTTCATTTGAGGGATTGTTTGTGGTTTGAGCTGCAACTTCTACGACCTTTTCCACTTCAACAATCTTCTCAATAACTTGTGTTTGATTGCCAGAAATTTTAAATCCGTTATTCGTTACGTCGGAATAAGCTTTTTTCGTAGCAGGAGAAACATAATTAGCACCACTAATTATCACATCCATTTTGCTTGCTTTAGCAGGTGCTTCAGCTTCTTTTAAATAGGGATCTACATTTGATAATTGTAATCCCAAAACATGCAATTGTACAATAGCCTGACGGAATTGTAAATCACTGTCTTTTTTGGCATTTGGATTAATAGCAATGGCTGTATGTTCTTTCCCTTCTAAGATATTCCCAACCAATTTGGTCAATACACCTTTGGGTCCGAACTCTACAAATACACGACCACCAGCATTATAAATATTTTCAATTTGATTTTTAAACAATACAGGCTTTAGAATCTGTCCCTTTAAAATTTCTTTTATTGCATTGGAATCATTTGGGAATTGATTTCCTGATGTATTTGAATAAATAGGTATTTTCGGTGTGTTAAACTGCTGTGCTGCAATAAAACCAGCAAAAGGCTCTTGTGCATGTTTAACAAAATCAGTGTGGAAGGCCGCTGAAACCGGTAATGGAATAACAGCATAGCCCTGATTTTTTAATTGTTGTTCTGCAATGCGGATGGCTTGTGTGCTACCGCCAAGAATAATCTGGCTAATTGAATTCACGTTGGCAATGCTAACACCAGGCATATTGGCAATGGCTTGTAGCACCTGTTCTTGCGAAGCTTCAACAGCTAGCATTGAACCTTTGTCTGCATTGGGATTTTCAATCGACATGACAGCACCCCTGGTTTTAGCCAATGCTAAAAAGGTATTTTCATCATAAACACCACCTGCCCAAAGTGCAGTTAATTCACCAAAACTATGTCCGGCAGTAAAGCTAGGCTTAAATCCGGCATTTTGTAAAATCTTATATTGTCCCATGCTCAAGGTACCAATGGCAGGCTGAGCAAATTTCGTTTGTGTTAATGTTTTTTGTTGAGCTGCTTTTGCTTCTTTCGAGAATACAGGAATAGGGAAGATAGTTTTTGATAAAGCAGCTTCTCCGTTTTGCTCAAAAAGTTTGTCGGTCTGCTGAAAAGCTTCATTTAGCTCAGGGAAGGCATTGGTTAATTCTTTACCCATACCCACATATTGTGAGCCTTGTCCTGCAAATAATGCCACTACATCTTTCGATTGGGCATCCATACCATTCGGACGGTAGTAAATACCTTTAGGATGATTCCATTGTTCTTGTTTGGTTTGAAGCATTTGTATACTCGTTTGGAATAAACTAATACATTCTTCAATGTCTTGGGCCACAAATCCAATGCGAGCAAAGGATTTGTCTGCGATGCTATTTTTACTAGACTTTGTTAGGTTTAAGAAAGCCAATTTACTTTCTTCTCCTTCTAAATTGGCTAAAGTGCTTTTACAAGTCTCTAATAATTGACTAGGATTTTGAGCGCTTAATAAGACCGATTTATAGGGCTCATGTATACGATAATCCTTAGGCTTTGTGCCAGCATATTCTTCTAATGCAATATGAACATTGATGCCTCCAAAACCGAAAGCACTTACACCAGCACGACGCGGATGTCCGTTTCTTAACCATGGACGAGCTTCTGTATTGATATACATAGCCGAATTACTAATGTCAAACTTAGAATTGGGTTGCTCCACATTAATTGTTGGCGGTAACACTTTATGGTGTAAACCCAATACCGCTTTCACCATCCCCACAGCACCAGCTGCAGCTTTAGCATGGCCCACTTGCGATTTGATGGAACCCAAAGCAATATGTTGTTTTTGAGGGTTGTCTTTCCCAAAGACCATTTGCATGGATGAAAATTCAACAGGGTCACCTGCAGCAGTACCTGTACCATGTGCTTCAATTAAACCTACAGTTGAGGGTGCATAACCCGCATCTTCATAAGCACGTTCTACAGCCATGGCTTGTCCAGCAGGACGAGGGGCATAAACCGATTTGAAACGGCCATCACTAGAAGTTCCAACACCTGTAATGGTCGCGTAAATTCTGTCACCATCACGCACAGCATCCTCTAATCTTTTTAATACCAACATTCCCAATCCTTCGCCAATCAGCATACCATCCGCGTTATCGCTAAATGGGCTGATATTTCCAGATTTTGAGAAGGCAGGCGTTTTACTAAACGACATATACATAAATGGTGAATTGTCGGTATCAACACCACCAGTCAGCATCATGTCGCAACGTCCTTCTACTAATTCACTCAAGGACATTTTTATGGCACTCAAGGAAGCAGCACAAGCAGCATCTACAACGCTGTTAATACCACCTAGGTCGAAACGATTGGTAATACGACCCGATATAACGTTACCCAATAGGCCAGGAAATGAATTCTCATTCCAGCCGATATAGGCTTTTTTCATTTTGTCAACTATGTGTGGAATATCCTGTTCGGCAATACCGCTTTCACGCAAAGCTTTTTCCCAGATAGGATATTGTAAACGTGAAATTAATGGTGTAATTAATTTCTGGCCTCCACCTACACCTAGTAAAACACCAGTTTTGGCTTTTAGTGCAGTTGTGAATTTCACTGAATCTTTACCATAACCAGCATCTTTGAGTGCATCACGTGCAGCTATCAAACCTAATAACTGACTTGCATCCGTTACTTCAAGAATATTTGGTGGTAAACCAAACTCCATGGGATTAAAATTAATGTCAGGAATAAAACCACCTCTTTTACAATAGGTTTTATCAGGAGCAGTCATGTCTGCATCATAATAATCATCTATGTCCCAACGACTTTTGGGTACATCAGTTATACTGTCTTTTCCTTGGATGATATTTGTCCAAAATTCCTCAATATTTAGGGCGTCTGCTACAATTGTAGATAATCCTATTACTGCAATTGGTGTTTTCTGAAGCGAGCTGTTAATATTCATAGCTTTATTTTTTAAATGGAAACTTTAAAAAGTTCCTCTTGAATTTCTAATATTTCTCTTCCCTTTAGTGTGCAATTTCCTCTCAAGTATGGTACTAAAGTCCCAAATGTGAGACGTTCGATACTAAATTCTGAGATAGGGAATTTCACTTTGTCTTTTAATAATTTCTGCATGACCAATACCGTTTGTCCTACAACCTCTATATCTAAATCACTTCTGAAAATACCTTCCTCTATACCCCATGTTGCCAATTTAATCATCTGTTTATGGGCGTATTTTCCAGTGCTTTTGTATGAATTATTTAATACGCTAGGGTAAAAGGCTTGTACATCCTGAAAGAAGTTTGGATTTACCTCATAGGAGCGTCTCACAATTTGATGATGTAATTTGGCCATAGCCTCTATCACATTATCAGCCGATTCTATAATGGCTTCATTTTCGGCTTTTACTTTATGATTATAATTCTCCAAACAAGCTTCAAGCAATTCCACTTTATCCTTGAAGTGAGCATAAAGGGTTCTTTTGGAAGTGTGTAATTCCTTAACTATTTTGTCAATGGTAACTGATTTTACACCATTCACTAAGAATGATTTTGTTGCTGTTTCTATGATGAGTTCTCGTGTAATCATGTTTAAATTATAGTTTTAAAACCAACGGTAATATTTTCGTCTTCGCAGTACCGCAAAGAAACGAAAGTATTCCGATTTTATTTCCAAGGTTCTTTATTTTAACATAAAATAGTGTATAATTAATTTCAATAGCCTGAAAATACGGCAGTTGTGTAGTGTTAAATTAAATTAACGACTGAGTGTGATGAGTGAAATATTTGGGTGGGATACGGAGAGTGAGTTTACTGATATGCTCATTAGATACTTAATAATTACTACTAAAACCAGAATTCTATCGTAATATTGCCTCATCAAGTATTCAATACTTGATGGTTTTCGTTGATATTGATTATTCATTGATAGTTATTAGATGATTCATGAACATGATTTACCATACCAACTCCTTGCTGATACAGGAGAAATATAGTTTAGCTGAGCTCATTGAGAGGATGCCTGAAGCTATTCAACAGCGTGCACTTCGATATAAATTTGAAGCAGATGGCTATCAATTTGTCATTGGGCGATTACTCCTCAAGTATGGTTTAATGGAAATGGGAAGGGGTGATTTATTGGATCATATCACCTATCTGAAAAATGACAAACCACATTTGGAGGATATCTCCTTTAATATTTCTCATTCGGGTAATATGGTGGTTTGCGTATTGGCAGAGCAAGGGCAAATAGGTATAGATATTGAACAGCACAGGCAAATCAAGCTTTCTGATTTTGAAGCTTTTTTCACACCAAAAGAGTGGGTTAACATAAATAAGTCTACGTCACCACTCCAAAAATTCTTTTGCTATTGGACACGTAAAGAAAGTATTATTAAAGCATTGGGCGTTAACTTATTCTATTTACACCAGATCGAAATTGATGCCAGCAATGAAAAATTTTCCCAAAATGGGCAGAGATGGTTTCTGCAAGATTTAGATTTTGGTCAATATTATTATGGTTGCCTTTGCACCGATGTTATGGAGGATATGCAGAAGGTTGAAGTAGCTGCTGAGCTTCTTTGTAGATGAAGTCAATATTGGTTAAAATCTATTGTTTTTCACTCCCATGATTTATTCTGCTCAATTATTGAATTGAAAGTATTTAGCAATTAAATATTAAAGAATGCAAGGTTTCGCAATCCAAAGAGTTTTTATAAATCTACTTTCACTTAGGTTGACTCTTCTCAATCCTTATCACTGCTTAAGATAAATTTAAAGAATCATTAAATCAGCGATTTAAATTGTTTTTTAAAGCTGTTAGAAAGACCTTGTATCTTTAAAAAAACACATCTTATTTTTGTGTAAGGATTATATCTTCCAATTTCACTTTCCTCTTGCATCAAATCGCTATATTCACTATAATTGCAGTAAATACTTAATTATTAGCAAAGCTTGAAAAATACCAATCTTAAGAAAGTTTTATGGGCCTTGGCCATTTTGTCAATCATTATGACCATTGGCGTTTTTGGATTTATGTTAATTGAGAAGGATAACTTTTTAGATTCTCTTTATTTGACTGTAATTACCATCTCAACCGTGGGCTTTGGTTTGCCGCATCAATTAACAGATGGCGGAAAGATTTTTACCATATTCTTAATTATTTTTAGTTTTGGTAATTACGCTTATGCTATCTCTATTATCACTTCGTATTTGGTTGAATTACAGATTAATGATGTGATGGGTGTTCGATCGAAAAAAAAGAATAAAACTATGAAAGACCATGTAATAATTTGTGGGTTTGGACGAAATGGACAAACGGTAGCCAATGAGCTTAGAGTTAGAAAACAGCCTTTTGTGGTTATAGACCAGAATCATGAACTTATCATGAACTATTCTGGAGATCCTGTTAAATTTATTGAAGGAGATGCCACTGAAGATGAAGTTCTAGAGCAAGCAGGAATTCAGTCTGCTAAATCTATCGTTTCTACTATGCCTGTGGATGCCGATAATCTTTTTGTAGTATTAACAGCACGTTCTCTTAATCCCAAAATCACGATTGTGAGCAGAGCCTCCAATGCTAGTGCTGAGCGAAAGCTTCATGTAGCGGGTGTAGATCATGTGGTTATGCCTGAGGGAGTGGGAGGAGCACATATGGCCAAGTTGGTGACTAGAGGGGATGTATTGGAGTTTCTCGATCATTTGTCCATCACTGGAGGTTCCGAAACCATTATCGAAGCTATCGATTATGCAGAATTACCCATCGAGTTTCATAATAAAACCATTATGGAAATGGCAGTTCGCCAAATGGTAGGAGCTAATATCATTGGATTTAAAACTCCTGAAGGCGAATTCATCATCAATCCTAGCCCCGAAACAGTAATTATCCCTCATTCTAAAATTTTTATTCTTGGGACTCCGGAGCAAATAGAAAAAATCAAAATCAAAAAAAAGTAAGCCATGAGCAAAACAATATTAATTCCTACAGATTTCTCAAAGGTCTGTAATAATGCTATTAATCATGGGGCAGAAATTGCTCGCAGCATTGGAGCTAGAATCGTATTGCTCCATGTAATAAATGCTGATAGTTTAGCATTTTTGAAAAAGAATAGCTTTAATAATGATTATATTGAAACTCAATTGAACGATTTAAGGACTCAGCTAGAGCAATCCTATGGTATCATTGTTCAAACCATAAAAGTAGAAGGGAAATTAGTAGCTTCTATTTCCAATGTAAGTAAAGAAGTACAAGCCGATATGGTGGTATTTGGTACGCATGGTAAAACGGGGATTCAAAAGATTACTGGTGGCCATGCCATGAAAGTGATTCATGGTTTGGATATTCCAATTTTAGTGGTTCAGAAGAGAACTTTTGGCATGGGATATCGAAAGATTGTCTTCCCCATAAATATTTCGACCAGCTATAGTATAAAGATTGATTGGACTATTTTTATTGCAACGGCTTTTCAGGCTGAAGTATTTATCTATATCATGAAAACAGAGGAGGCTTATATTCAAAAAGCCATGCTGAAACTGGTTGATGAAATCACCAATACTTTCAAAACCCATCAAATTCCATATACCATTGATCAGGCTCAAAGCGCAGTGGATTTTCCAAAGCAGATTAATAAATATGCCGAGGAACAAAATGCAGATTTAATTATGATTAAAGTAGATAATGATGAGTTTGAACCTTCTTTTATTCTTGGAGCCATAGAAGAAAAAACTATTTATAATAATTCGAATATTCCAGTGTTTTGTGCACAAAATAAAGAGGAAATTTAATATGAGTATCAAAAAACTATCCCTAATAGTCAGTTTTGTATTTGTTTTTTTAGCTGGTTCTTGGGCCCATGCTTCGGAAAAAAAACCAGTTGAAGAGCAAACCAAAACGACCAGTGAACATATTAATGACTTCTTTGAACCTATTGTGGAACAAATGAATACAATCTTGTTTTTCGATCCCTTTGAATGGGCAGGAATCTACGACCCCATTATTTATGACGATGAAGGGGCTGTGGTCATTGGAGAAGATGGTAAACCTATAAAAGCTCCTTTGCCCATTATTGTAGTATGGTTAATCATTGGGGCAGTAATTTTCACTGTTTATATGGGATTTATTAATATTAGAGGATTTAAACACGCCATACAAATTGTTAGTGGTAAATATGATAATCCAAATGATGCAGGAGAAGTGAGCCATTTTCAGGCTTTAACAACGGCTCTGTCAGGGACCGTTGGTTTAGGAAATATTGCCGGAGTGGCCATTGCCATTGTTATTGGTGGACCTGGTGCTACGTTTTGGATGATTATCGCTGGACTCTTAGGCATGTCATCCAAATTTGTAGAATGTACACTTGGTGTGAAATACAGGAAAATAGATGTCTTAGGCCAAGTGAGTGGAGGTCCTATGTATTATCTTTATATGGGTTTGAAAAAGCGTAAGATGAAAGGCTTAGGTGCTGTTTTATCTGTTATTTTTTCTATTCTAGTCATTGGTGGAAGCTTTGGTGGTGGAAATATGTTCCAAGCCAATCAAGCATTTGCTCAGTTTAGTTCCATGATTCCTGCATTAGAAGGACATGGGTTTTGGTTTGGTTTAGTTTTAGCCCTATTGGTTGGAATGGTCATTATTGGCGGTATCAAAAGTATCGCCAAGGTTACCGATAAAATTGTTCCGCTTATGGCTGTTATGTATGTGGGAATTGCATTGATTATCATCTTTATGAATATTTCTCATGTGGGGGAGGCTTTCAGACTTATTTTTGAAGGTGCTTTTGATGGTGATGCTATGAAAGGTGGAGTTATAGGAGTATTAATAGTTGGATTCCAAAGGGCGAGTTTCTCTAACGAAGCTGGTGCTGGTTCAGCAGCTATTGCGCACTCTGCAGTGAAAACTAAGGAGCCCATTACCGAAGGTTTAGTTGCTTTATTAGAACCTTTTGTTGATACTGTAGTTATTTGTACCATGACAGCTTTGGTGATTATCTTCACTGGTTTTTATACCAATCCAGATAACCTTCAAGGAACTGAATTAACCTCTCAAGCTTTTGCTAGTGTTTTTACTTGGTTTCCTTATGTTTTAGTGGTAGCGATTTTTCTTTTCGCTTTTTCAACCATGATCAGCTGGTCTTATTATGGCTTAAAAGGTTTCGATTATCTTTTTGGTGGATTAAGCGAAAGATATTTAGGAAGTAGAAAATATTCTGACACCGTTTACCGTTTAATGTTTTTATCGTTCATCGTGATAGGCGCTTCTTCTACCCTTGGGGCAGTGGTCGATTTCTCCGATATGATGATTTTAAGTATGGGCTTTCCTAATATCATAGGTTTACTAATTTTGGCGCCTGAAGTAAAGAAGGATTTAAAAGACTATTTGAGGAGAGTGAAATCTGGAGAAATAAAAGCCTATAAATAGCTATCTGATTGTAAATTAATTAAATATGAATATGAAGTATCCCGTTTTTCTTACACTATTATTGAGTCTTTGCATTAATTTCACTGCTGTTTCTCAGGACTATTCAGCGCAAAAAAGTGAAGAAACCATGTCAGAGGATGGTAAGAAATTTTATATTCACCATGTGGTAAAAGGAAATACCCTCTATAATATTTCAAAAACCTATGGAGTGGCTACCAATGTTATTTTAAAAAATAACCCATTGCTTAATGATGGTTTAAGGATGGGATTGGAGCTAAGAATTCCAGTTCAGGCTAAAACGGCAACCATTGATTTTATTTATCATATTGTGAAAAAGAAGGAAACTCTCTATCATATTTCTAAAATATATAACGTCACCATAGCGGATATCAAGACTTTGAATGAGATCGAGGGAGAAGAAATTAGCCCTGGTCAGTATTTAAAAATTCCTTCTATGTTTGTTCAATCCAACGAAAGCTCTTTGCACACTGAAGCTCAGGAGGCTAAAACAGCAAAAATAGATGATGATAAATATAGTATTTATAAAGTTCAACCTAAGGAAACCCTATTTACCATAAGCAAGCGTTTTGGCATTTCTGTGGATGCTTTAATGTATATAAATGACCTGACTGATTCTAATATTCAAGAAGGACAGGATTTGTTGATACCAAAAAAGCTTACTCAGCCTCAAAAGCAATCTACAATAGACTCCGCACGATTTATTCAGCATAAGGTAAAACCTCAAGAAACTTTATTTGGTTTAGCTCGTCAATATGCTATTCCTGTTGCTGAAATCGAAAAGAATAACGAATTGGGAGATAGGCAAATACAAATTGGACAGACTCTTTTGATTCCTAGAAAGTTAAATGAAACTGGATATATCAAGCATAAAGTGGCTGAAAGAAAAGAGAAATTGACTCAAATTGCTGTGAGTTATGATGTGACAGTGGCCGATTTGAAAATGGCCAATCCGAATGTAAGCTCTAAATTAAAAAGAGGCGAAAGCTTGCTAATACCTCTAGATTTTATTGAAACTGATTTTGAGACTGAAGAGTTGGAAGATATAGTGGTGAGTGGGGAAGAAATAGTGGATGATATTCCAGATGTTATTGAGGATTCTTTATGTTCGAAAATTGGGGAGCAAGATAAAAGATATAAAGTGGTTTTAATGCTTCCTCTTTATTTGAATGAAATAGATAGTTTGATATTTGTGGATACTATGGTTCTGATGGACCGTAGATATGACAAGCCATTTAAGTTTATCGAGTTTTACGAGGGTGCTTTGTTGGCTGCACGAGAATTAAATGAATCCGGTCTGGAATTTGATCTTCATGTAATGGATATTCCAAGAGAAACTGAAGGAACTAGAGCTGCATTAAATTCCACGGATTTAAGCGATGTGGATTTAATAATTAGTTTGCTATATAGCTCAAGTTTTGAAGTGGTGAGTGAGTATTCCAACCGTCATCAAATTCCTTTAGTAAATGTATTGTCAAAGCGTAGAAAGGTAATTTACGACAATCCTAATGTGTTTAAAATAGAGCCTGACGAGGATGCTTTAATAGAGCAGGTTGGAAATTATATAGTAGACAGATATCAGAATCATAATATCATATTGGTAAGAAGTAATCCCTATCAATTAGCCAACGAATATAAAGAATTAAAACAAATTTTAGAAGAGGGTATACCCAATCAAATGGGGATTCCCAATGCCGATATTCTTTATAAAGTAAGCCAATACGAATTAGATTATCCAGAAACAGAAATCGATTACAGTATATTGGCAACTAAGGAAATTAGAAAGGTAATGCCTGGTTTTGACTATGAACTAACCCAGTCTTACCCCAACGATACAACCCTACTTCCCAATTCCTTAAAAACGGTAGTTTATAGTGTCGATAGCCTTTATGGTATTTCGGAGGCCTCCTCATTAATTAGAAATAATTTGGTGGTGGCTTTTGGAACAGAAGAGGTTTTTGCCATTGAGCTATTTACCAAGCTGAATTTTGTGAGAGATAGTTTCGATTATCAGGTAATAGGTTTGCCACACTGGAGCGATTATACAGAAATTGATGTGGCCTATACGCAGCCATTGGGTTTACAAGTAGCTTCTGCAAAGTATATTGATTATTCAAAACCAGAAGTGCAAGATTTTGTTTTAAGTTTTAGAGATGAATTTGGTATTGAGCCTCAGAAAAACCGCCATGCCTTCTTGGGTTATGATGTCACAAAATACTTCCTTACAGCTTTAGCTAATTACGGATTGAATTTTCAGGATTGCTTGGACGATATGGAAGTTGAGCTATTAGAAAATCATCTTGACTTCAAAAAAATCCCAGATGCTGGTTTTGAGAATAAAAACTGGAATATCTTAAGACAACGGAATTTTAATTATCATTTGGTGGACTAGGGTTTAAGGGTTCAAGGTTTAAAGTTTCAAGAGATGTGAACCTGGAGGTTTAGGTTTCTATTTTGAGTTGGAAAGCTGATGAAAGTACGAACTGGCTAAAGTATAGCCTACATGTGTTCTAGAAAATTATAATGGTTTTTAGAAATTGAAATTTGAAACGATGGGTTTTTCCATGTTTTACTTGAAATTTATACCCTTTATTATTCGATTATAAATCATTACCGCGTAGCGGTTTAAGTATTGTATAAGGTTCTAGTCAAGGTTTATTGATTCCCTGTAGGGGATTTGCTTTGCATTCAATTCTTTTATTGAAATGTTTATAACAGATGCTCTACGAGCAAATGAAATCTTTTACCTTTCTTCTGATACAAAAGCTAATGCCCTACGGGCAATTATTTTAAATATATAAACGGAGCTCAAAATCTTCACACATCAAGTCTGCCTCTTCCAGCATTGTTCATCTGTCCCCCAACTTCCATCTTCCAACTCCGGGCTTCCAACTCCAGGCTTTGCTCTTCCAACATCAGTCAGCCGACACCCAACTTCTATTCTTCCACCTACTTCAACATCCCCCTAACTTCTTCCAGATCTCCATCATTAGGAGCAGGAGTCAGGTTCAGAATTTCGCACATCAAAGGATACACATCCACGTTTTTGAACATCTCTTGCTGATAATTTTGTTTAAAGGCTGGACCATAAGCATAGAAAATAGCATTCATGTCTTTGTTGCGGATATCATAGCCATGTGTGCCTCCCATTCCATAATTCTTTCTCGGTGCCCTTTTCATTATGCTATATGAACTATCTGCAACTATGGTAAAGTCTAGGCAGCGCTCATGAGTTCCATAATTCAGGGCTTCTGGGATTTCTGAGTTTTTATAGATAGTAAGTCCATTCACCTGCTCTAAAGCCAAATAGATAGAATCCTCAAAACCTTCTTGGGCTTTAATATTATAAATGGGGTTTCCACCAACAAGATAGGTATACCATTCTTTCTTCAGATAATCGGTCAGAAGAATTGATTTATCTTTATAAATATTACCCATTCCATGATCAGATAAAACAATCACATTTACTTTATCAGCAAGTGGATGTTTCGATAGTTCCTTCATAAAATAACCCAATAGGGCATCTAAATCTCTAATGGTGGAATCTGCTGTTTCGCTATGAGGCCCGTAGTGATGCCCAACTCCATCCGGCTCGTGAACATACCAACTAATTAAATGAGGTCGTTTAGACTCCTCTAAGCTTAACCAGGCCATTACTGAATCCACACGTTGATAAAAATCAAAATCATGATCATATTCTTTCCAATAGGAGGGATGCATGCCTTGAATATCGGCTTCCGAACCCACCCAAAAGTAGGAGCCAGCTTTCATGCCTTGTTTTTCGGCCGTATTCCAAATGGGTTCCCCTTGGTAGAATTTCCCATTTTGCACCGCTTCTCTATTTCCAATAGAATAAACCTCATCAAATTTAGGAGCATAGAAAGTATTATTTACAATCCCATGATGATCAGGAACCAATCCTGTGACTAAAGTATAATGATTAGGGAAGGTTTTACTGGGGAATGAAACCTGCATAGATTCTGCTTTTACGCCCATTTTTTCCATCCTATCAAAGTTTGGCGTAGCAATAGAATCCGGGTAATCCCATCTAAATCCATCCATAGAGAGGAGGATTAAGTAGGGCTGTTCCTTTTCCATTTCTTTCGTGGAACAAGAGGAAATTAGTAAAGCGAGTAAGAGTAGGTATAATATATTGTTTTTCATAGGGATAATCATTTCATGCAAAGTTAAAATAAATGAATTAGAGGAGGATAAATGATTTGATAATTTTTTGTGGTATTAAGGTAAACATCAAAACAAAAAAAACGCTAGCGCGGAAATGTTTTCCGTGCGTATAACAGACAGTGTCCCAAAAACTGTGTAAACGTAATTTTGTTTAGTTAATATTTAATCTATCGTCAAAAATAATCAAAAACTGATTCAAAATTATGCCCCAGTCTCTAATTGGCATTGTCCATCTTTTGGTGGTCTCATTTACCGCTAAGAACACTGATTTCATAACAGCCTCGACCCGCTAGCGCGGAAATGTTTTCCGTGCGTATAACAACAAGATAGGCAGTCAATTTATTAAATTTTCTATCTTTGTTAGATGTCAGATAAGTATAAAATACACGAATCAGATAAAGCCTATTTTATTACAATGACCACAGTTGGCTGGGTAGATATTTTTACAAGGAAAAATCATAAGATGGCTATGGTTGATTCACTAAAATATTGTATAGAAAACAAAGGCTTGGAAATATACGGATGGGTATTGATGCATAGCCATCTACATTTAATGCCGATGAATTTAGGAGATAATATTATTTGGTTTGAAATGGGTGATTACAATTAAAAATTATCGGCATTTACCATTGTAATAATGAAATTGCATAAAGCATTTTCATTAACAATTGGTAGAATTTGTAGAGCAGCAGAAGGACATAGCTAACAGATATCCTCAGAGATTTAAAAAAAATGTTTCAAAGAAAATTGTAAAGCAAATAGAGGAGGAGCCAGAAAGCAGACGAGAATGGCTATTGCCATTATTGCAAAAATATTGCGAGCACTTAAAAAGAGAGCAAGAATACAAACTTTGGCAAAGAGGTAATTATGCTAAAGTTATATACACAACAAAGTTCTTTTATGAGAAATTGAATTATATTCACCAGAACCCAGTGCAAGATATGATTGTGGAAAAACCTGAGGAATATTTGTTTAGTTCTGCTCGGAATTATGCTGAATTGCCAAGTGTATTGGATGTGATTTTAGAAACACCTGAATTGAGGGTTTGTAATTGATATATACACTCGGATTGCAAATCCGAGCGAGCTGGAGTATAACATAAGTACGAAAAGCTAATTTCCAAAGTTTTCTATCTTTGTTGGATGTCAGATAAATACAACGTTCACGAACCAGATAAAGCCTATTTTACGACCATGTTCTCGCCTGAGATATGAATTGAATAGATACATTTAGAGTTTTCTTATGTTAAAATACATCTGAATTGAATACTTATGGTTGGTATTTGCACTCGGATTGCAAATCCGAGCGAGCTGGATTCTTAATTTTCATATTAAGCTCTAAAAGGATTTATTAGTGTGTATAGTAAATTCTTATTTTATTATCTTTGAATAATAATTCAATATAGTCCGATCTTGTGGGTACTTATGTTTATGAATTAAGAGATTAGTCTTGTAAAGCTCATAGTAACGATGGATAAAGATAAAACAGTTATGAATCAAGAAGCATTAATAGCTAGTAAGATAATAAAAATAAGAGAGGAAAGAGTTTTGCTTGATGTTCATCTTGCTGAGTTTTATGGTATTGAAACAAGAGCTTTAAAACAGGCTGTAAGAAGAAATAGGGAACGTTTTCCTGATGATTTTATGTATGAATTAACCGAAACTGATATTGAGGATGTGGTATCACAAAATGTGATACCTTCTAAAAGACATTTTGGTGGAGCGGTTCCTTTTGCTTTTACAGAGAATGGTGTTGCAATGTTGTCCAGTGTTTTAAATAGTAAAATGGCAATAGATATTAATATAGCAATTATGCGAACATTTACTATGCTTAGGAAAGCATGGTTACAAAATCAAGAAATACTAAAGGAAATATTAGAGATAAAGAAGAAACTTAAGAACCATGATAAAAATATAGAATTGGTGTTTAATTATTTGGATGAACTGTTGGAAGGAAAAGAAAAACAAGAGCCAAGAAGAAAGATAGGTTATAAACTTCCAGAGAAAGGGAAATAGATAGCTATACCAGTTCACTCGGGAATCTTCCTAAATCATAGTGAGCGGAGGGAACGTAACTTATGGTAAGAAAAATGTTTATTATGTCGATATGATAGAATCACCAAGAAATGCTTTAAGACTATTTTTACTAATATGTTTGATATTTGTAGTATCTGTAGTGGTTTATGTTTTTACCACGAGCTAGCAGGGTTTAATTTTTCTTGAAAGATGTAAAAAAAAAATCCCCACGACAAAAGCCATAGGGATTAATAATATTTTAAGCTAAAAGTTTAGATAGTAACTTTAACACCCAAATTGAAGTTAAAAGGAAGACCTAAGTATACTTCAGCAGCTGATCCTGTATGAGGATTTGCGATAACAGTTCTTTTTCTACCTGAATCTTCTGATAACATTCTATCAGTATCAATTCTTTGGAATGAATTATATGCACTATTATCTACTGCATCCTGCACATAAAATGTGTCAAATAAATTGAATGCATGGAAGAAGATATTTACACCTACTTTGCCTTTTAAAGGAAGTTGGTAGTTAGCATGTGCATCAAAAACAGTATATGAAGGAGTTTTCCAGACTTGTTCTGTATCTGTTTCATCATCTCTATTAGCTGGGTTAAAATCAGCATAATGATTAGAGTTATGACGCATGATAAACTGAAGTTTTAATCCTTCTACTGGGAAAATGTCAACCCAAGCAGCAAATTGAGTTTGAGGAGCATCACCAACTTTTAAATCTTTTGTATAAAGATTTAAGTCATAAGTATTATAATCACCATCATCATAAGTTTTAACTTGAGCAGAAACATTATTTAAATATTCCCATTTAGCGAAAGAAGCAATACCACCAATACCTACTAATTTAATAGGACGGTAATTCGCTTCTAATTCAAAACCTTGGTGTAATTGGTCTAAACCTTTAATAAAAGCAATGCCATTTAAATCTTCAGTAACTCTAATACTACGAGTTAAAGTACGGTCCTGCCACTTGGTATAGTAATAGTTAGCTTTAACAGTTAATTTGTCATCTAGTGTGCTATAAATTGCACCACCTTCAAAAGCAGTAAAGTTTTCGTTTTGTGGGTCTTCAGCAACAGTTCCATCACCATCATCAATAACAGCATCAAAAATAGGTACTTTAGATATTATACCTACATTGGCAAATACTGAGAATGTTTCGTTGATATTGTAATTAACACCACCTTTAATTTGATATCCACCAATCCAATCAGTATTGGCTTGTAAATTTCCACTATTTACATCAGGAATCATTATTGGATTGCCGTCATCATCAACGCCATCTTGTATTTCAGATGCGGTTTTGAAATGGTCGAGGAAGTTATACTTGATTACAGAGTAACCAGCAGTTCCGTAGAATGAGAATTTCTCAGTAGAATATTCAGCTTGGACATAACCACCAAACCAATCAACAGTATTGGTATTATTATAAGCGATTTTATCACCTAAACCTAAACCTAACTGAGAACCAAAATCATTTCTTGTATATTTATCATCATAAGATTGAAGACCTAATAAATCTCTAACTTCACGGTAATGGTCAATCTCAGCAGTTCTCCAATCTACACCAAATTGCATTTTGAATTTCTCAGTGAAATCAACTTTAACTTTAGAAATAGCACCTACAGTCCACTGATTGTTAACAGAGTTTCTTAAGATACCTTGATTTCCGTAGTTTTCATCTTCAGGGTTTGAGTTTTGGGAAATAGTAGAATTCCAGTCTGGAGTTCTTGAAGGACCAGCATAATCATACTGAATTTTACCATATGTACCAGTACCACCACCAGTACCACCAGAATAATATAAAGTAGTAAATTGAGATACTTTATCACTCCATTGAGCATACCAGTTTAAGTTAGCCAATGGCTTGTGGAAATAGTTTTCTCTTTCATTAATATAACCAGAATTATATCTGTCACGTGCAGATTTACCATTCCAACTTTGTTGGCCTGTATAGCTTTCGTTTACAGGACCCCAGTTTTCATTATATAATCTTCCTGCATCAGCCTGAGGAAATGCGTCTGTAGCATATTCTGTACCCGATTCGCTATAAACTCCCCAATCTTTTAGTTTTTGAATTTCTTCATCCGTATACTTGCTGTAATCATATGTATAGGAATTATCATCACCGTAAATATCTTTCGCATAATCGGTATCGTAAGCACCAGCATTTTGCTTATAAAGGTTTTGTCCGTGACGCTGAGTAGCACCAACAGCATAAATTTCTAAGCGATGATTTTTATTAATATTATAAGCTGCACCTAGATAATAAGTCCATGCATCGGTCCAAGTTTTGTCAATTACACCTTGTCCTGTTTTCTTACCAACAGCAGCACTAACAGCAAATTTATTATTGATTAAACCAGAGTGACCAGAAAGAGTAGTTTTGAAGAACTGTCCAGAACCAACTTCGAATTTAGCAGAACCACCTAATTTGTGAGCCGCAGGGTCAGTAAGGATATTCATAGTACCACCAACAGAAGGAGTAGCTAAGTTAATAGCAGATAAACCTCTTTGCATTTGGATAGAAGAGGTAGCATCAGCAACACCATCCCAGTTAGACCAATATACCCAACCGTTTTCCATATCATTAATTGGAACACCGTTCACCATAATGGCTACGTTTCTTTGGTTAAATCCACGAACGTTGATACGAGCATCTCCAGCTCCACCACCCTGAGGAGTAGCATATACCGAAGGAGTATTGTTCATAACCATAGGAAGGTCTCTAGAACCCAAGTTCTCTTCTAATTGTTTCTTAGAAACATTAGAAATAGCAACTGGAGTTTCTCTTTCCTTAGCACGGTCAGCGATAATCTCTAAACCAGCCATACCAATAGCTTTACCCTGAAGTAAAACTTTACCTAAATTTTTAGTTTCCCCATTAGCAACGTCAATGTCCATAACAACATCTTCGAAACCAACATAACTAATCACAACTTTTTGCATTCCTGAAGGAAGATCTAGAGTGAAAACTCCGTCCATATCAGTAGTAGCACCAGTAGTTGTACCTTCTAAAACAACAGAAGCACCAATTAATGGTTCGCCAGTCATGTCGTCTTTAATTTTTCCTGTTAGAGTACCTTGAGCGAATAATCCGCCAGTAAATAGCGCCATCACTGCAATCAAAGTAAACTTTTGTAACATTTTTCTCATAAACTTTTGATTTTAGAAATTTGATGTAAAATTATAAATTATTTTTAACATTTTTTAAGTGTTCATAAATATTCATAAGTTTGAATATCTATAAGGTTTTTGGTTTTACTTTAGAGCGGCAAATATGCCGGTTTATCTCATGTTCTATGTTAAATCAAGATTAATTTTCAAAGAAAAAAACCTATCAAAAATTTACATTTAGATAGGCTCTCCTTCTTATTATTTCTTAAATGAAGCAATCATTTCGTTTATCTTGGATATTTTATCGGCTGCATCGGCTCGTTTTTTCTTTTCTATCTCCACCACTTGAGCTGGAGCATTATTTACGAATCGTTCGTTGCCGAGTTTTTTATCAACCGATTTGATAAATCCTTCTTGATATTTCAAATCCTGTTCCAACTTGGCAATCTCAGCTTCCACATCAATATTTTCCGAAAGTGGAATGAAATACTCATCAGAACCTACCATAAAACTCAATGCCGCTCCAGGTTTCTCATCAACTTTTTCAAATGCTTCAATATTCCCCAGTTTATTGATAACAGCCGCAAAAGCATGTTGATTGAGCTCCCCTTGTGTATATTGTAATTGTAAAGCTTCCTTTTGAGGAATATTTTTCTCTTTTCTTACTTTTCTAATATTATTGACTACCTCAGCAGCTTCTTCATAAGCTTTGATAATATCAGTAGCAATATCTGTACTTTTTGGCATATCACTGATAATGATATCGTCACCTTCTTTTCTTTCTGCCAATAAATGCCATATCTCTTCTGTAAGGAAGGGCATAAATGGATGAAGAATCTTCATGAGTTTCTCAAAAATGAGGATGGTTTCATTATAAGTGCTTGCGTCAATGGCTTTTTGATAAGGTGGCTTGATGATTTCGAGGTAATTAGAACAGAAATCGTCCCAAACCAACCTGTATGCTGACATTAGAGCATCAGAAAGTCTGTATTTGCTAAAGTTATCCTCCATGGATTCTAAGCTCTGATTGATACGAGCATGCATCCAATCGATTCCTACTTTTGCAGCTTCGGCTTGTTCTTTCTCTTCCACTTCCCAGCCTTTCACTAATCTGAGGGCATTCCATATCTTATTAGAGAAATTTCTTCCTTGCTCACAAAGCGACTCGTCAAATGGTAAGTCGTTACCCGCTGGAGAGGTGAGTAGCATTCCAACTCTTACACCATCAGCTCCATATTCTTCCATTAATTTAATAGGGTCGGGGCTGTTTCCTAAAGATTTACTCATCTTACGACCCAGCTTATCTCTTACAATACCCGTGAAATATACATTCTTGAATGGAATTTCTTGTTTATACTCCAATCCACTCATGATCATTCTAGCTACCCAGAAGAATAAAATCTCTGGTGCGGTAACCAAATCGTTGGTTGGATAATAATATTGTATGTCTTTATTGTCAGGGTTTCTGATTCCATCAAAAACAGAGATGGGCCATAACCAGCTAGAGAACCAAGTGTCTAAAACATCCTCGTCTTGCTTTACATCATCAATAGTAATATCTGCTAATTCTGGATATTTAGCTTTTGCTTTTTCAAGAGCCTCCTCCGCAGATTTTGCTACGACTTCTTCTTTGTTTGGAAGATAATAAACCGGAATTTGCTGTCCCCACCACAGTTGACGAGAAATATTCCAATCTTTTACATTCTCCATCCAGTGGCGATAAGTATTCTTAACGTTGGCTGGATAAAATTGTACGGTGTCGTTCATCACAATATCAAGAGCAGGCTTGGCCATTTCTTTCATGCTCATAAACCACTGTAATGATAATTTTGGTTCGATAACAGCATTGGTTCTTTCAGAGAATCCTACCTTATTGGTATAATCTTCTTCTTTCACCATGAAGCCTTTTTCTTGGAGCTCTTTGCTGATTTTCTTTCTCACTTCAAAACGATCTTCGCCAATATATAATTCAGCTGCTTCGTTTAAAGTTCCATTATCATTAAATATATTGATGGTATCTAATTTATGCTTGATACCTAAAGTATAATCATTGATGTCGTGTGCAGGAGTAATTTTTAAACAACCGGTTCCAAATTCTCTATCCACATATTCATCTTGAATAACAGGAATAGCTCTATTAATTAAAGGAACAATTACTTTCTTTCCTCTTAAGTGAACAAAACGCTCATCCTCGGGGTGAATACAAACTGCAGTATCTCCTAATATAGTTTCAGGACGAGTAGTCGCAATAGTTACCCATTCATCTTCGCCTTCTACTTGATATTTGATATAATATAGTTTGGATTGAACTTCTTTATGAATCACTTCTTCATCAGAAAGAGCAGTAAGTGCTGATGGATCCCAATTCACCATTCTCACACCTCTGTAGATAAGTCCTTTATCGTAAAGGTCGATAAATACATCGATTACAGATTCATATAAATCCTCATCCATGGTGAATTTAGTTCTTTCCCAATCGCAACTAGCGCCTAGTTTCTTTAATTGTTCAAGAATGATTCCGCCATGTTTTTCTTTCCATTCCCAAGCATGCTCCAAAAACTCATCTCTACTGAGGTCATTTTTCGCGATTCCTTTTTCTTTCAAATGGTTGACCACTTTGGCTTCTGTAGCTATAGATGCATGATCGGTTCCAGGAACCCAACAGGCGTTTTTACCTTGCATTCTGGCTCTTCTAACCAAAACATCTTGAATAGTATTATTGAGCATATGACCCATATGCAATACACCAGTAACATTAGGAGGAGGGATTACTATTGTAAAAGCTTCTCTATCGTCTGGTTCTGAGTGGAAGTAGTTTTGCTCCAGCCACCATTTATACCATTTGTTCTCAACCTCTTGGGGTTGATATCTTGAAGGAATGTCCATATCGTAATATTTAAGGGCGCAAAAATAGTAATTTTTTCGGCTGAAAAATAGGCTTATTTTTGGTCGAAGTGTAGCTTTTTTAAACCCTTTGCGTCTGATAGAAAGATGAATTGATTTTTTAATGAAATATTTGCAAGAAGAGTTTAAAAAAATGAGTGGTGGATGATCATTTTTTTTATTGGGAATTTTTTAAAAAATGCAACCCTAAATAAAACTTCTTGTTCTTGTTTTTAAACAAACTCTTAAGAAATGAAAATAACCAAACAATATTTAATTCTAGTATTCTTATCATTAACCATGGGATGGAGCCTTCATGCGCAAGATGTAGATGTATTCAAATCCAAAGACATGGTATTTTATGGTTTAGATTTTACTCAAGCTCGTTTTACTGGTGGTTCTGGACTTACTAGCCCAGCCAGTATGCAAGATAAATATATGCCAGCATTAAATGAATTGATGATGGATGAACGAAAGCGCTATGATGTGGCAAAAAGCTATAAAAAGAAAAATGTGGAGTATAATTTTTATAGAGCAGATGATCTAAATGCAGCCTTTGATGTTTATGAGCATTATATGAATGGCAAAGTAGAAAGCTTGAGTGAGGAGCAGATTCAATCGGTTGTCCAAAATTATAATGATGAGAAACATAGTGGCCTTGGTTTAGTATATATTATAGATGAGGTTAGCCATGGAAATAATCTGATAAGCATACAAATAGTCTTCTTCGATATTGATACTCAAGAGGTGCTATTGGTAAAACGAGCTAGAGGAGGAATGAAAGGTTTCAGCATCAGGAATTATTATGCTGGTGGAATACGACAAATCATTAAAGAGTCTCAAGAGTTTTATGAGAAATGGGAAAAGCAGGCTGAAAACTAAAACTATTGTTAAGCAATTTTGATTTTGTAAATTTTCTTAAATTGCAGAAAATTACTCTAATGAAAAAGTTACTCATCGTATTATTACTTGCATCAAGTTTATTTAGCTATTCTCAATCAGTTTCTGATGTTTTTGAATATAAAGCTGTCACCTTTTTTGGATTAGATTTCACTCATGCTAAATGTGTAGGTATAGGAGAATTTCCGGGAGGCGCTGAGATGGTGAATTATTATTATCCAACATGGAATAAAATGTTTTCTGAAGGAAAGAAAAATATTCCCATTGGCGCTCCATACAAAAAAAAGAGGGTGGAATATGATACCGCAGTTTATGAATTGAACCGAATGATCCCATTTGATGAGATAATCCAGGCTGAAAATTTTATTTTCAAGAAGTCCCAAATTGAAGGTTTTATTGAGAAATATTCAAGTTCAGAAAAAGCCGGTTTAGGTTTGGTCTATATGGTAGAATCTTTAAATGCTATTAATGAATATGCATCTATTTGGGTAGTTTTCTTTGATATTGGAACGGGTAAAGTATTGATAAGTGAGCCTACAAGAGCAGAAGGAAAAGGCAGGAAATTTGAAGATTATTGGACATCAGCCATCATCAGAATCTATGATACTAGCCGCGATGATTATAAAACTTGGATGAAATTTTATAATTAATGATAGAATGGTAGTATAGACCCAACCTTAGAAGGTTGTTCAATCGCTTTGACTCCCAGTCCCCAGGTCTCCCAATTTAGACTTTTTCTGGCTTTCTCAATCGCTTTTTATTTTCTATTTTCTTTTTTGGAATTAATTGATTATATTTGGATTAACACTAACAACTATTTAGAATAGAGCAATTTTGATTGTCAAAGAGCTTTATAGAATAGGGTTGGTAAAAACCATTTAATGAACAATTCTGAAAAATAATATTATGAGTATAAATGTACAGCGCCTTGAAACCAAAATTAAGCCAGATCCAAAAAGAGTGATCACTAAATTTTCATTTCCTAAATCAAAAGAGAGAGCAAAAATACTAATCAAGCGTGTATTGGGTTTGAATGAAAATGAAGCTAGTATCACACTTCAGCAAACACTTCGCTTGTTTTCCAATCGGCATATAAATATCTCAAATATTTTTAAAGCTAATTATAATCACATTTTGCCTTTGATAGAGGAGCTGGGGATTTCTAATGATGCTTTACCTGAATCCAAGCAGCTGTTGATTGGAGCTTATTTCACCAAAGAACAGTCTATTGAATCAAAATCTATTTGTAACCCTAGTATGGTGGAAGCTCCTGATCAAACCGACTTACTTAGAGGTCAGAAAAGAGTTGTCATTAGCCTAAGAGGCGTTGGTGAAGATGGTATCAGCAATTTGATATTTAGAGAAGGAATATTAAATAAAGATGGCAGTTTAGAATTGGAGGAAATGGGAAGGGTTGTAGCTTTGCCAGAGAGAATTAGCAGTAAAACCTATGAGAAAAAACACTTCCTAGATTCCGTAAAAAAATCTGAGGCTTTTTCAGACCATGAAAATTATATAGAGGCTATTCTTCCCAAAGAGTTTGATTATAATCACCTGACTCAAATTATTGATGATGTTAAATTAGAATCTAGAGATAGTGACGAGCGTTTGCAGGCTTTGGATTTTCTTTTTTCATTAGCAGAAATAAACTATGAAACCACATTTTCATTAGATACTACTTTGTCCGAAAGAGTTTTGTTTCCCAATACGGCTTCGGAATCACAAGGTATAGAGGATGCTAGATTTGTAAAATACACTAATAATGCTGGAGTTGTCAGTTATATAGCCACTTATAATGCCAATGATGGGGAAGAGGTTTTGCCACATATGATTGAAACCTATGATTTCTACCATTTTACCATGATGCCCTTGCACGGAATCGGTGCCCATCAGAAAGGAATGGCATTATTCCCTAGAAAGATAAAAGGTGATTATGTCATGATTAGTCGCTTAGATGGTATTAATAATTATATCCTTTTCTCCGATGATATCAATAAATGGGAGGAGTCACACTTACTTCACGAGCCTAAATTCGCATGGGAAAGTAATCAGGTAGGAAATGTTGGCTCGCCCATAGAAACAGAAAAAGGATGGTTGTTATTAACATATGGAGTAGGAGTGATGCGTCAATATGTAATTGGTGCTGTGTTATTGGATCTCGAAAACCCACGAAAAGTGATTGCTCGTCTAAAGGAGCCATTATTAAAAGCAAATTCAGTGGAGCGAGAAGGTGGAGTGCCCAATGTTGTTTACAGTTGCGGAGCCATGGTAAACGATGATAAATTGATTATTCCTTATGGTGTTTCAGATACTTCTTCTGCTTTCGCTTATGTTTATCTTCAAGATATTTGGGATTTAATGATTCCTGAACATGGAGTCGATTATGATAGTCAATCGGCACATATTTTATTGGTGGAGGATGATAAGATAAATCAGAAAGTAGTAACTGCTGTTTTAGAAACGAAAAACATTCGGGTGACGGTAGCTTCTGATGGGGTAAACGCTCTGATGGAATTGGCTCAAGGAAACATAGATGTGGTATTGTCTGATATTAATATGCCTAATTTTGATGGCTTCCAGTTATTAAAATACATGACGGAGAAAAAAATAGATGTTCCTGTAATATTCTTGACAGGATTGCAAGATGCTTCTCTTGAACTTAAGAGTTTACAAATGGGTGCAGTAGATTATATTAGAAAACCTGTGGATAGAGAATTATTGCTACTGAAGCTGGAAAAGATTATTGGGTTTTAGTGGATTGATTTTGATTAATCAGCTCTTCATTATGAAGGGCTTTTTTTATCTTAAATTTTTCTGAACTTAAACTCATATTCTATTAATTTTGCAACTTAATTAAAGTCTGTCCATAAAGTCGAGTGTTTGAACTATAAAGTTTAGATTCGAGGCGTGTGAAAAATTCAAACCGCAGAATACTAGTGTATTTGAGGATTTGGATTTTGAGCAACAACGACGAAGATGGACTTTATAGACGAACACTAATTAACGATTATGGGAAAGATAGTGAAAGCAGTTGACGATATCATGGGTCAGGCATTAATGGAGGAGCACCTTCATAAAAATAATGTGCCATTAATAGTGAGAACCAGCGTTAGCGATGATGAAGAATATGAAACAGCATACTTTTTTAGGAATTTTGATGAAATGCCTGAGTTGGAGCAAAAAGCCATTCAACTATCCAAAGGAAAAGTTTTAGATGTGGGTGCTGGAACAGGTATACATGCTTTGGCGCTACAGAAACTGGGTTTTGAATGTCATGCCATTGATATCAGTGAGTTGAGTGTTCAGATCATGGAGGAAAGAGGTGTGAAACATGCTCTTTGTCAAGATTTCTTTGAACTCAAAGACCATAAATACGATACTATTTTATTATTAATGAACGGAATTGGGTTGGTCGAAAACTTTGATGGCTTTAAAGAATTCTTTTCTCAGTGCAAGAATCTACTCAATGAGGGCGGACAAATTTTATTTGATTCCTCCGATTTAATTTATCTTTTTGAAGAAGAGGATGGTTCTTTTATGATAGATCTTAACGACCATTATTATGGAGAAGTAGAATTTCAAGTGGAATATCAAGGAATCCCATCCAAGCCTTTTCCGTGGCTTTTTATCGACTTCGATAATTTGCAGAATTTAGCTGAACGCCATGGATTTCAGGCTGAATTATTGCAAAGAGGCGCACACTACGATTATTTGGCTCGTATCACTTTAAATTTAGATTTATGATTCAAAAAATATTTTCAATAGAACAAATCAGGATGGTTGATCAATACACGATTGAACATGAGCCTGTTGCTTCTATTGATTTAATGGAAAGAGCGGCTAAAGAATGTGTGCTCTGGTTAAAGCAAAAAGCACAAATAAATCAAGAGTTTGCCATTTTCTGTGGGCCAGGAAATAATGGAGGAGATGGATTGGTCATTGCCCGGTTATTAGCTGAGGATGGCTACGGAGTAAAAGTTTTTGTGCTGAATTTAAACGATCGTTTTTCTGATGATTTCTCTATTAATTATGAGCGATTAAAGTCTATTGAGTATATTCAGTTATTCGAGTGGAAGGAGATGCCAAATGAGTTTCCTGAGTTTTCTGCTGATACAATTATTATAGATGCTGTTTTCGGAAGTGGTCTTTCAAAACCTTTAAAAGGCTTTTCAGCTCAAGTCATCAAGAAACTCAATGAATGCCATCATATAAAAGTGGCAATAGATATCCCAAGTGGATTGTTTGCCGATAAAGCTATGGAAAGCCTAAAAGACATGGTCTTCTTTGCGGATTATACATTGAGCTTTCAGTTTCCCAAGTTGAGCTTTCTATTACCAGAAAATGAATTATATGTAGGGCAATGGAATCTATTAGATATTGGTTTGTTTCCAGATTATATTTATCAAACTCAAACGCCTTATTATTATCTTAATGCTGAGTTTGTAACTACGCTTCTAAAAGCAAGAGCCAAATTTAGTCATAAAGGCAGTTTTGGACATTTGTTAATGATTGCCGGGGACCATACAAAAATGGGTGCTGCCATTTTAAGCTCAAAAGCGGCTCTGAGATCTGGAGCGGGATTGGTCACATTACATCATCCCAAAGCATCGGGTCTTTCCCAAAATATGATGCCAGAGTTGATGTCTAGTCCCGATGATAGTGCGGAAGCATTTACTAGCCTACCAGATTTGGCAAAGTATTCAAATATTGCTATTGGCCCAGGATTAGGGACTCGTCAACAAACCGCCAAGGCATTAAAGATGCTCTTGCAGCAAGTGCAGAATCCCATGGTTTTTGATGCCGACGCCATCAATATTTTATCTGATAACAAGACTTGGCTTAGCTTTATTCCAGCTCAATCTGTTTTGACTCCTCATATAAAGGAATTCGACCGCTTATTAGGGAATTCCAAGCATAGTTTTGAGCGCATGGAAAAAGCAAAAGCTTTTAGCAAAAAATATAGTGTATACTTGATATTAAAAGGGGCGCACACCATGGTTTTTACACCCACTTCTAATGTTTATTTCAATTCTACTGGAAATCCAGGAATGGCAACTGGTGGTTCTGGAGATGTTTTAACAGGTATGATTGCAGCGCTGATGGCACAGAAATATTCTTCCTTAGAAGCTAGCTTATTAGCTGTATTCCTTCATGGTTTAGCAGGGGATTTGGCTGCTGAGAAATTAGGTTTTGAGAGTTTGATCGCCAGCGATATTATAGAACATTTAGGCCAAGCATTTAAATTATTATACTAATGAATTACAAAGAATGTTTAAAATGGATGTATGCACAATTGCCCATTTTTCAAAGAATGGGAAAAGCAGCTTACAAAGCCAACCTCGACAATACCTATGCTATTATGGAGGTGTTGGATAATCCTCAGAATAAATTCAAATCTATTCATATTGCCGGAACCAATGGAAAAGGGTCTACCTCCCATTTAATCGCTTCAGTTTTTCAAGAAGCGGGTTATAAGACTGGATTATATACTTCACCGCATCTTAAAGACTTTAGAGAAAGAATTCGAATCAATGGTGAAATGATTCCAGAAGCTAAAGTGCTAGATTTCATTGAGGGAAGGCAAAAGAAGTTTGAAGAAATTCAGCCTAGCTTTTTCGAAATGACAGTGGGAATGGCTTTTAAATACTTTGCTGATCAAAAAGTAGATATTGCTATTTTGGAAACTGGAATGGGAGGAAGGCTTGATAGTACTAATATTGTAAATCCTGAACTTTCTGTGATTACAAATATTGCGCTAGACCATACTCAGTTTTTAGGAGATACTATTGGGAAAATTGCTGGTGAAAAAGCAGGAATCATCAAAAAAGAAGTTCCACTTATTATTGGAGAGTTTCATCCAGAAACTTTTAATGTATTTCAAGAAAGAGCGAATGAACTTTCTGCTCCAATGATTTTAGCAGATGAGGTTTATCAAATAGAAAAGTCAGCAGATCAATATAGCATCCTCAAAAATAATCAAATGGTATTAGGTAGTTTGAGTATTCCACTTTTTGGTAATTATCAAAAGAAGAATATCATTACGGCTTTTGCAGCATGTCGACAAGCAGGGATGAGTTTAGAACATATTAAATTAGGTTTTGAGAATGTTTTAGTGAATACCAATTTCACTGGTCGTTGGCAGATTATAGGTAAGGAACCCAAAGTAATAGCAGATACAGCTCATAATGAGGCGGGTTTGTCTTTGGTGATGGAGCAATTATCCCTTGAGAAATACAGAAACCTTCATATGGTAATCAGTGTTGTGGATGATAAAAACCTACAGGAAATATTAAAATACTTCCCTAAAACTGCACAGTATTATTTTTGTAAAGCAGATATTCCCCGCGGCTTAGCCGTAGAGTCCTTGCAAAAACAAGCCGAGGAACTAGGTCTTTTGGGTAAATCTTATTATTCTGTAGCAAAAGCCTGTCAAGCTGCTTTAAAGCAGGCTACTGCCGAAGATTTAGTTTTTATTGGCGGCTCAACCTTTACAGTAGCCGAGGTTCTATAATTTGTTCTCAAAGCTTTGAGAGACAGCATAATTTTCATTAGAAATAACTTGCTTATTCCTATTTATTATTGTAAATTTGCAGCCCCATTCGAAAAAGTGTAAATAATTGATTTTTAACCTGATTTCGAATTTTGAAATGAATGGGGCAAAATAGAAATCGCAAATTTTTGTCTTTTGACAATTTAGTTCAATATATGAGCGAAGACATTAAAAATACTGAAGAGCAAGCTGCTCCTGAGGTACAAGAAGTAAAAGCAACTGAGGTAGTTGCTGAAGAAAAAGTGGTGAAGAAAGCTGAAAAGAAAGCCAAGCCTGCACTTGAAGAAGATTTTAATTGGGATGCTATTGGTAAAAAACAAGAGGTTTATTCATCTGATGATCGTAATAAATTGGAAGATTTATATGGTCAAACATTAAAATCAATTACTGAGCATGAGGTTATTGAAGGTTCTGTTGTAGCTATCAATTCTCGCGAAGTTGTTGTGAATATTGGTTATAAATCTGATGGTCTTATCGCTGCTTCTGAAGTAAGATATAACCCAGATATTAAGATTGGTGATAAAATCGACGTTTACGTTGAGAACCAAGAAAACCTTAAAGGTCAATTACAATTATCTCACAAAAAAGCTAGAATTCTTCAGTCTTGGGATCGCGTTAACGCAGCCCACGATAATGATGAAGTTATTACTGGTTTCGTGAAAAGCCGTACAAAAGGTGGTTTAATTGTTGATGTATTTGGTATTGAGTCATTCTTGCCAGGTTCTCAAATTGATGTGAAGCCAATCCGTGATTACGATATTTATGTTGGAAAGAACATGGAATTCAAAGTGGTTAAGATCAACCATGAATTCAAGAATGTTGTAGTTTCTCATAAAGCACTTATCGAAGACGAATTAGAAGCACAAAAAGCTGAAATCATCGCTAGACTTGAAAAAGGTCAAGTTCTTGAAGGTATCGTTAAGAATATTACTTCTTACGGTGTATTCATTGATTTAGGTGGTGTTGATGGTTTAATCCATATTACTGACCTTAGCTGGGGACGTATTTCTCACCCAGAGGAAATCGTTAAGTTGGACGAGAAAATCAATGTGGTTATCCTTGATTTCGACGAAAACAAAAAACGTATTGCCCTTGGTCTTAAACAATTAACTTCTCACCCATGGGATTCTCTCGATGAGAAACTTGCTGTAAATGATAAAGTTAAAGGTAAAGTAGTTGTTATTGCTGATTATGGTGCATTTATCGAAATTCAGCCAGGTGTTGAAGGTTTGATTCACGTATCAGAAATGAGCTGGTCACAGCATCTTAGAACTGCACACGACTTTGTGAAAGTTGGTGATGAAGTAGAAGCTGTAATCTTAACTCTTGACCGTGAAGAGCGTAAAATGTCTCTTGGAATGAAGCAATTGATTCCAGATCCATGGGCAGATATCGCTACTAAATATCCTGTGAGCTCTAAGCATAAAGCTACAGTTAGAAACTTCACTAACTTCGGTATCTTCGTAGAACTAGAAGAAGGAGTTGATGGTTTAATCCATATCTCTGACTTAAGCTGGTCTAAGAAAATCAAGCATCCTGCTGAATTCACTAAGATTGGTGATTCTTTAGATGTTGTAGTATTAGAAGTAGATGAGGAAAACAGAAGATTATCATTAGGTCATAAACAATTAGAAGAAAATCCTTGGGATGTATTCGAAACTGTTTTTGCAATGAATTCTACTCATAAAGGAACTGTTCTTACTGTTAATGATAAAGGTGCTGTTGTATCTTTACCTTATGGTGTTGAAGGATTCGTTCCAAATCGTCACCTAAAGAAAGAAGATAATACTAAAGTTTCTGTTGATGAAGCATTAGATTTCTTAGTTATCGAATTCTCTAAAGAGAATAAGAAAATCATTCTTTCTCACATTAACACTTGGAAAGCTGAAGACAAAAAGACTTCTGCTCCAAGACGTGAAGGTGGTGGAGGACAAAGCAACGCTGTTAAACGTAATAACGATAGCAACGAAGCTACAACACTTGGTGATATCGCAAGTAGCGAATTAGCAAAATTAAAATCTCAAATGGAAGGAAAATAATCCAACCATTGATTTACATATTAAAGCTCGGATGTGAATCCGGGCTTTTTTTATGCCCCATTGTAAATATTTTAAACGTTTTTTCTTTAAAACACCACGTTGGTTAAATCACTGGCAAAGCTTGCTCATTTACTCAGTAGTTTGCTCCATAAGTTCTTAACTTTGGTGTAGATGAAATTTATCAAGGACTATTTTAATTTCAATAAACGACAAGAAAGAGGTGTGCTCGTTTTGAGTATTATATTTCTTGTCAGCCTGAGTATTAATCACTTTGGCCCGAAATATTTAACAAAAGCTCCAGCTCATTTATCTCATAATACTCCTTTTCTCAATCAACTGAATACTGTAAAATTTGAGGCTGAAAAAGAAAAATCAAAATATAATCCCAAAAGTTCAAATTTTAAGAATCCTCCAGAAAAAATAGCACTTGTTAATTTGTCCTTTTTTGATCCCAATCAAGTAAGCTCAGCGCAATTGCTTAAAATGGGTTTATCAGAATATGTAGTGAGAAATGTGATGAAGTATAGAGATAAAGGAGGTTTTTTTAAAAGTAAAAATGATTTATCAAAAATATATGGAATGGAGGAATCTGTTTTTAAACAATTAGAACCTTATATCAGAATTGAACTTCCAGAACCCAAAAAGGAAAAGGAATTAGAGATAAAGAAGTTGGACAAGTTGGTGATCGCCAAACCCCTCATGAAAGCTCCTCTAGTGGATATAAATACTGCTGATTCCATTCAATTGATCGAGGTAACAGGAATTGGCCCATTCTATGCAGGTGCCATAGTGGAATATCGAAATCGTTTAGGTGGTTACCTTAGGATGGAGCAGTTAAAAGAGCTTTATAAAATGGATGATGAGAAGTATGCTAAGATGATTTTGGGGTTAAAATTAGATACGATTATCATTAAACAAATTCCATTAAATACGGCCGAATTTAAAAGCATTCTTAGGCACCCATATATTGATTATGAAACTACAAAGTATATTGTGAATATGAGAAAACAACTGGGTAAGTTCTCGGCTCTATATCAATTGAAAGATTCTAATTGTTTTCCTGATTCTTTATACCTAAAGTTGGAACCGTATTTATATTTAGATTAGTTGATTATCTGTTTTATATCCACTGTAATTTCTTAATTTTGCCAAAAAAATATGATATTATGAAAGCATTTGCAAGCGATAATTGGGCTGGAGTTCATCCTCAAATAATGGAAGCCTTAATCAAAGCCAATACTGGCCATCAGACAGCTTATGGTGATGATGATTTCACCAAAAAGGCAGACTTGAGATTTAAAGAGATTTTTGGGGCTGATACTAGAACATATTTCGTTTATAATGGTACTGCTGCTAATATTATAGCCCTAGATAGTATATGCCATTCCTTTAATAGTGTGATTTGCAGTGAACATGCTCATATTCATGTTGACGAGTGTGGAGCCATAGAAAAACATGCGGGTGTTAAATTAATTGCTATTCCTTCTGCTGATGGAAAACTACATCCAGAGCAGATTAAAGATTACGTGAAAGCCGATAGAATTCCACATCAAAGCATTCCTGCAGTTATCAGCATTACACAATCTACAGAGATGGGAACAGTTTATTCTGTGGAAGAAATTAAAGCTTTAGCACAGTTGGCACATGATAATGATTTATATCTACATGTGGATGGTGCTAGAATTTCTAATGCTGCAGCAAGTCTTGGATTGAGTTTTAAAGAAATGATTACAGATGCTGGTGTAGATGTGCTTTCTTTTGGAGGAACAAAGAATGGTTTAATGTTTGGAGAGGCAGTTGTTTTCTTGAATCCTCAATTGGGAGAACATGTGGAGCTTTACCGAAAGCAAGGCATGCACTTGGCCAGTAAAATGCGTTATGTAGCGGCTCAGTTTTTGGCATTACTTGAGAATGATCTGTGGAAAACCAATGCTGAGCATTCCAATGCTATGGCTCAGATTCTTGCTCAAAAATTAGATGCTTTTCCACAAATAAGAATCACTCAAGAAGTTCAGTCCAATGGTGTCTGGGCTGTGATGCCAGATGACACTGCTAAAAAATTACTAAAGTCGGGTTTTTTCTATCCTTGGGACCTAAGAGCTTCGGAATATAGAATCATGTGTAGCTGGGATACTACAGAAGAAGATATCGATAAAATGGTGTCTAATTTGTAATTGAATACTTATTTTTAAATAAATGAAAAAGCCCGCTAAATTTATTTTAGCGGGCTTTTATATATTTGCATAGCACTTATTTCTTCACAACTTTCATAGTAGAATTTCCTTTTTCTGTTTGAACATTTACAAAGTAAATACCTGAGATGAAGTTCTTCATATCTATCGACTTAGAATAGGAACTAGTTTTAGCCTTGGCGATTTCACGAAAGATCTCTTTCCCATAACTGGTATAAAGCATATAAGTAAATTCTTCACCATAAGATAAACCATCAATATTTAATGTGAAAATATCATTGGTTGGATTAGGGTAGATACTTAAGTTGCTAGTATTACTCCTTTCTTCAACTCCAACAGTGGTAATATTCAAAGTCATTTCATCACTTTTATTGTCAATACAAGGTTCAGTGATGGCAACTTCAACACTTAATGTTACTTGTCCACTTGAGATGTCTTGAGAACCAGGATTGTAGATAGGTGTCATGATGTTGGAATTACTAAAACTCCCATCACCACTCGTTGTCCACTGAACGCTACCTGTCTCTGTTCCAACAGCTTCTAATTGAAAGGCTTCGGAATCAATAATATTAGCATCCTCTCCCGCATTAATATAAGGTACTATATTTAAATATAAATGGTCGGAAACTTCAATACCATCGAAGCCGGTGGCAGTTAGAGTTAGTGTTGCACCTCCTGTGGCAATATCTTCATTTCCTCTAATATAAGTAGTATTAAACTGATTATGTGGCGAGAATACACCATCTCCATCGGTAGTCCACAGTACCGATAATACACTAGTTCCACTAGCATTGGTTTGAAACTGATTATTAGTACATATGTATCCATCTTCACCAGCTTCAACTGTAGCGCTAATAATCGGGCTAAAGTCAAATTCAGCAATCCACGTGCTCCAGCCATTATATTCTGTGGTATACCAAAATGAAGTATCGTTTGCAGGATCTACATTCATACAAGAATAATCGCCCCATCTGTAGTGGTTTTGTCCATAAGTGCCTGATTTTACTTCAATTTCTTCAATGGTCATTTCACCTAAAGGATCGTTAGTTCTTCTTCCTGAATATCTAATGGAAGGATAAATATCTTCTCCATTCACCACAGAATATCCTATAGCTATATCTCCGTTTGCATTCATGGCAATGGAGCCCATCCAGCGATTAATTCCATCATCAGGTGCATAAGTACCTTCTTGGTATAATTCCCAATTCTCGTTAGTCTTTCTGAACTCATACCACCTAATACCACTTCTGTCAAAAGGACCTCCTCCTTCTGGTTGTGCTAGTACAGAATGATTCACAACCATGGTTTCGTAATCAGTAAACTTTCGGTAAGCCAGTCTATTCATGATCATCCTTCCTAGACCGTCAAGTTTTTGCTCGGTATTTGGTTGGCTAATGAAACCACCATCATCGTTTGCACTTGGTGTTTCAGTAAAACTAGATACTATAATATTGGGTGTTTGTTTTATTAAGGTAGAATTTGAAGGGTTATCCCAATCGGCAAGTAAGTTCCAGATTTCAATTTCCTGTTCATCATTAATATACATGATAGGGCAGGGGGAGCCTTCTTCAGGATAGTTCTCTCCATCAATATCTGCTGGCATGGTTGAATAATAACCTGGAATATATCCATTGCTATATCCAGGTGTGGTGATCATTTGTGCATCGGGATCACCAATAAGCATTTTCTCCCTTTCAACTACGGTAAGCGCTGCTCCAACAAAATAGAAGCTATCATCCTCTCTTTGGAACATATTATAAGTGGCATAATAACCATCATACCAAACACCCATTTTTGGGTAGTCATTAAATATGGTTCCGAATTCAAAGGCATATAAATAATAAGCTCCAGTAGGGTCGCTTGTTTCCGAAACAGCAAATAGTTCATAGTTTTCAGAGTAATTGTTTTTAGGAGCAAATTGAGTGAGTATCCACCTGTCAGCTTCCTCATCATAAAGAACTATTGGGTCGCCAGAATTACCCCAAGGGCCGCCAGGTAATTGTCCCCAAAGGGTTCCCAAATCGAGTGGGCCTAGTAATTTGGTTCCATCTTTAAGGTATACATTATATTTTGAGTTCACCATCTGTACAAAATGTTCATTACTCACATCACCATCAGTGTCTGGTGGAACAAATCCAGTGCCACCTTGGCCATTGAAGCCAGTTATTGGACCTCTGCTTACTTCTGTTCCATTTTTAGTTTGCACTTGGCCTGGTCTTGCAGATTTATCTGTGTTTTCCCATTTTTGAATATTTAGGAAATTTTTGACTTCTTTTTCAGGTTTGATAGATTCTGCTTTGTCGGGGCTTAATAGGGCTGTTAATTCTGATAAGGGCTTGGTTTTAACAAAAGCTATAGCTTTAGAAGTTTTTGTTTTTACATGATTTATTTGAGCATTAGCACTAGCAAATAGTAAAGCAAAAACGATAAGTATGTAGGTCTGTTTCATAGAAGTGTTTTTTAAAAATGGCGATGTATTTATGATAATGAAAAGTTTAAACTATTCATTATTTCTCCTGAAATTTTAGCAATGATACAAAAAATAGCCTATAAAGTTGATAATTGGGAATTTATTAAATAAAAAGCCCGCTAAATTAAATTTAGCGGGCTTTTAGTATATCTAAAATGAAAGATTATTTCTTAACCACTTTCATTGTAGTGTTTCCGTTTTCAGTTTGAACACTTACAAAGTAAATACCTGCAACAAAGTCAGACATATCAATAACTCTTTCATAAGTATCAGCTTTAGCTGTAGCAATCTGACGATATACTTCTTTACCATAGCTGGTGAAAACCATATAGGTGAATTCTTCACCACTAGTTAAACCATCAACGTTTAAAGTAAAGATATCATTAGTCGGGTTAGGGTAGATAGAGAGTTTGTTTGAAGCTTCTAAATCATTAATACCTACGGTTTGGATAGTTAATAGCATACTGTCATCTTTCTCAGCAACGCAAGGTTCAGTAACTGCTGTTGTAAGAGTTAAGGTAGCATAGCCATTAGCTAGATCTGTTTCACCAGGAGTATAGATAGGAGTCATGATACCAGCATCGCTGAAGGTTCCATCACCACTTGTTGTCCATTCGATGGTTCCTATTGTCGTTCCAGAACCTTCACATGTGAAAGATTCAGTATCCCAAATTGTAGCATCAGAACCAGCATTTGCAGTAGGAACAATGCTTAATACCATGTCATCACTTGAAGTTGTAACACCATCAAAACCAGTAGCAGTAAGAGTTAATGTACATCCTCCGTTTGCTACATCTTGGTTTCCTCTAATATAAGTAACTTCAAAACCATTTGCAGGAGAGAAGAAACCATCACCATCAGTAGTCCATTCCATAGTTAAAATACCAGAACCAGACGCACTTGTCATAAATTGGTCATTTGTGCAGATATAAGCGTCTTCGCCAGCATTAACACTTGGCCCAGATATTCCACCTAAATCATAAGAAGAAATCCATGTTCTCCAACCATTATACTCTGTAGTAAACCAGAATGTAGTATCATCAGCAGGGTCAACGTTAAGACAAGAATAATCTCCCCATCTTTCGAAATTACTTTGAGAAGTGGTTCCAGTTTTAAGTTCAACTTCTTGTATAGTCATTTCTCCTAGTGGATCAGCAGCTAAACGACCGGTATATCTAATAGAAGGGTGAACATCAGTATTATTAGCAACAGAATAAGCAATGGAGATATCTCCTCTACCATTAATTGCTGCAGAGCCCATCCAACGATAAACATCACTATCTGGAGCGTAAGTACCTTCTTGGTATAAAGTCCAGTTTCCACCGTCGTCGTCTTTTCTAAATTCATACCATCTTACACCACATTTTCCGTTGGCATGAACAGTATGGTTGGTTACCATGGAAGCATAAGTATCAAATTTTCTATATGCTAAACGATTCATAATCATTCCGGCAAGAGAATTAAGTCCTTGACCATTAGGCTGAGGAATATTTTGATTGTACTCACTAAAATATGTAGGTACTAAAGTAACCATGAGGTTAAGATAAGAGTTAGAGGTATTTTCCCAATCAGTATGAAAACCATATAATTGGATTGTTTTTGCATTAGTAATAAACATAACTGGACAGTCGTCAGTTTCTAAAGGTAGAGCTTCGCCATCGATATCGGCTGGCATAGTTGAATAGAATCCATTTTTATGAAATGAAATCATTTCAGCATCAGGATCTCCTACTAGCATTTTGTCTCTATCAACAACAGTGATTCTAGAACCCGTGTGACTTCCATTCTGGAACATATTATAAGTAGCATAATAACCATCTCTCCAAACTCCAAGTTTTGGATAGTCATTCATGGTAGTTCCAAAAGAGAAAGCATATAAATGATAAGCTCCAAGAGGATCACTAGTTTCTGAAATAGCGAATAATTCATAATTATTTCCTGAATTAGGAACATAAAATTGAGTAATCATCCATCTTCCAGCATCCTCATCCCATAATACAATAGGGTCACCGTGGTTGGCACCTTGCCAAGGGCCAGGTAGACTCTGCCAAAGTGTACTTAAATTTAATGGGCCTAAAACCTTAGTACCATCTTTAGTGTACACGTTATATTTTGAATTTACTACCTGAATGAAATGTTCATCACTCACATCGCCATCGGTATCAGGGGGGTAAGAGCCAGTTGGGCCTTGACCATTAAATCCAACACCAGGACCGCGGCTTATTCTTTGTCCCATTTTTGATTGTACATTCTCAGTTTCTCTAGAGAAATCTGTATCAGGCCATTTAACAACATCAAGCTTATTCTTATTTTCCTTTTCAACAGGAATAGCATCAATTTTATCAGGGCTTAATCTAGCTGCTAATTCAGATAATGGCTCTGATTTAGCATAGCCAACATTTTTGGCAACCTCAAAGGGTTTAGTCTCATCTACTTGTGCAAGAACAAAAAAAGGACTTACCGCAAATAGTAACAGAAATAATAAATTACGATTCATAGTATGTTTAATTAAATTAATTTTATCTATTTGTTATTCATTCTAAAACAGCTTAGGAGACTAGCTCTAAATAACTATTTTTAGGTGGCAATAATACAAAAAAATATGCCCTAAATAAAGGGATTTTATTTTTAAGTAATATGCTGAATACTATTTTCTTTGCTGTTGTGCAATAGGAAAATAATGCTCATATTGATTCATTCAAAATAATTGTGAAATGGGAGATTTACTTTCTAGACCAGCATTTAACTAAAATAGTTGCCTCTGAGCACTGAAAAACATATACCTTTGCATGAAACAAAAACAAGATTATGACTATTTCAGAGTTTATAGAAGAACTAAAGGGTTTAGCATCTGAAAGCTTGAGGAAAGAATATATAAAGAATGGAGGAAGTGAGAAAGTAATAGGTCTTAAATATACTTATTTACAACATTATAAAAAAGAGTTAGGGAAAAATCATAAATATGCCCTTAAACTTTGGGATACTCAAATTCCAGAGGTTCAGATATTGGCTACCATGTTGGCAGAAGAAGAGAAGCTTACAGGTGAATTATTGGAAAAATGGAATACAGATATTGATTTCTACCTTTTAAGCGATGCTTTCATTGGGAATATTCTGGCCCCATTTAAAGGTAGTTTGCAATTGGCTAATAAATGGATTCATAGTAGTGATGAATATACGCTTCGACATGCTTATTCCATCATATTCATGTTAGCTAAAGAAAATGGATTTATGAAGGATGAAGTCTTTAGCAAATATTTAGACAAGATAGGGGAGGATATTGAGAACGCTCCCAATAGAGCCAAAGAAACCATGCTTTATAGTATTTTAAACATTGGAAGAAGGAGTAAGAAGTTAAATGAGTTGGCCATCGCATTGATGATGAAATTAGGAGGAAGTGTTGCTGTTGATCATGGTTCTACAGGAGGAATTACACCAAATGTTCTAGATATTCTAAAGATTGTAAAAAAAACGGAAGGGTTTATCTTTTTTGCTCCAGGAGATATGCTTAAGACTTAAAAATTAAAATTAAAAACTCCTAAAAATTGTTAATCAAAATCTTAACTTTGACTCTAAATTAAACATTCTAAGGGATATAGTTTTTGTAGTTGCTTATTTAGGTATTTCATTTCTTGTTTTCTTAAGTGGGATTCTTTAAATTTGTAAGCAGAATATAATATTTAATAAAAAAATAAACTGATGAAAATTAACAAGTACGAAGACATTTCTCAGATTGAAAGAGAAGCTAAAAAAGATTATATCGATAGACATTCTGCTTTTGTTTATTGTGATGACAAAGCTGTTGTTGGCGAAAAATTTAAAGTAAAGGTTAAAGTTGGTGATGAGTATAAACATCCAGATGATTTTGATCATTATATCCAGTATGTTCAATTATGGAATAAAGAAACTCAGTTAGCTCAGGCCACTTTTACTGCTGGAGCGCAAGGTTCTGCCCCTTCAAATTTAGAGGTGGATTTCTATATTGTTCCTCAAAAAGGAATGAAGTTAATTGCTCATGCTTACTGTACAAAACACGGTTTATGGCAAAGTGATGAAGTAGAAGTTACTGTAGAATAGTTGTTTTATTGAAAAATATATCAGGGTTATCCATTTCGGGTAACCCTTTTTTTTTATGGTTTTTAGTGACTTAGCTCTTGGCCATCATTACTTAAAAAGAATGAGTATAAACTAGTGTTTATAGTAGTTTCACTGTAGTTTAAACCTATTTTCGCCAGCTGAAAAAATGACTAAAAATTATAGTATGAATAATGGAAAATTGGCTAACCCAGCAGTGATTGGTTTAGCAGGCTTTGGTTTAACTACACTTTTGTTACAATTGCATAATATTGGACTATGTGGTCTAGGGCCAGTGGTAGCCATGGGATTTGTTTTTGGTGGTCTAGCTCAAATGATAGCTGGTTTTATGGAACAGAAAATGGGAAACAACTTTGGGTATGTAGCATTTGTTAGTTTCGGTGCTTTCTGGATTGGTTTAGGTTTTATTTGGATGTCAAACCATTTTGGTGTCTATGCTTCATCTACTACTGATGTAGGTTATTATTTGGTAGTTTGGACTTTATTGGTGGCGATTTTATGGGTTGCCTCTTGGTTTGTCCATTTTGCAATGGCCTTTACTTTTACATTGCTCCTCATAGGGTTCGTTCTTTTAGATCTAGGGCACTTTGGCTTGCCAATATTGAATGTTGTAGCGGGTTACGAATTGATACTTTGTGCTCTAGGTGCTTGGTATATGATGGCGGCAATTGTTATTAATGATGTTGCTGGAAAAGAAATTTTAAAAACTGGTAAACCTTGGATTAATCTTAAATAATTCATGTTGTAAAATACAAAAGAGGAGGGTTTCATTTACGAAACCCTCCTCTTTTTGTTTATTGATAGATTTATGTTATTCCACAATAATTTTATCTTGAATGCTTAATTCTTCATTACTAATTTTCATTAAGTAGACACCAGTAGAAACACCTTCGAGCTTGATTCTAAATTCTTCAGCTTTAGTGATGTCTGTTTTGGCAAGGAAGAATACTTGTTGACCTAATTGATCATAAATTTCAATCTGTGCATCTTTCATATTTTGAATAAGATTGATAGAAAATTCACCATTACTTGGGTTAGGGAAAATGCTTAATAAATTCTCATTTATTTGTGTATTGTCAATTCCAGCATAAAAATCTATCATGATATCATCAATATAAAGATAATTACCCCTCATATTATAAGATTCAAAGGCAATTTTCACATTATTCATTCCTCCATACTCGCTAATGTCGATAGAGTAACATTCGCTACCCCAACCTGAACCACACCAATCTGTACTTTCAGCTGGAACAAAGGCATCGGTAGTTAATTCATGAGTGGCGAATGTGCCATTTCCATCTTCTCCTTTTTCAAATATTCTTGTCCAATTTTCACCACAATCTGTAGAAATTAAAACAATAAGTGAGTCGGTATAAGCAGAATAATATTGTGTATAGGCATGTTTGAAAGTAATATCTATAAAGTTTGCTGGTAATGAAAGAGCAGGGGTAATTAATCTATCTCTGGCTCCAAAGTTTACATAATCATGGAAATTGATTCCCATCGCTTTGGAACCTTCTGTTCCTGCTACATTATAATCTTTCCAAGTGATACCGTCATCTTCATTTTCAATAATCCAACCTCTAGATAGAGGGTCTTCTCCTTCGAAATCTTCAAAGAAAGGAATAGCAGAGCCTCCTGACTGAATATAGGCAAGTTCAGTGCTTGTAGAACTCCCATTACTATTAAGTACTTCTAAACTTACATCGTAAGAACCATTAGCTGTAAATTCTAATTTAGGATTTTGAGAATTGGCATCGGTACCTTCTAAGAAATTAACAGATGAAGGATTAAAAGTCCAAGTCCAAGCTGTAGGGCAATATAGTGACTCATCAGTAAATTCCACGATCATATCATCACCTTCGCAAAAACCTTGTTGACTGGCTGAAAAATGAACTTCAGGAGTTAATCCTGCTACTACTGAGATATAGTTTTCCTCGGTAATGCTTTCGCTTCCATTTACATTTGTTACTTCAAGTGTTACATCAAATTCTCCATTGTTTTCATAAGCTACAATAGGATTTTGTTCTGTAGAAGTAGCTGGTGTTCCTCCCTCGAATGTCCAGTTCCAAGAAGTTGGAACTCCAATAGATAAGTCTGAGAATTGAACAGTACAACCAGAAGGAATGTTTGTTTGGTCAGCGCTGAAATTAGCAGTTAAAACGCCTTGGAACATTGGGGTTTCCCAAAGCCCACGGCCATAAGTACTGGCTCTGAGTAGGTCTTGAGAAGGGTTGGCGGCATCATAATAAATTTCTAATTCTGTAATTCTAGAAGATAATGGGAAACCATCATTATAAAGCACCCAATCATCTAGGTTTGAATCCTTGTAATAGATACCAGCATTGGCTCCAACATATAAACCATCACCACTATTCTTGTAAAATACAATACTATTCATAGCTATGCTTGGTAAGCTACCAGAAATATCTGTCCAAGTTTCGCAAAGATTGTTAGAATAATAAATCCCGTTTCCTCTAGCCATATATACATCATCCTCATTATTTGGATTTGTAGCAATAGATCTAATATCACCACTTCCTGGCATATTGGTTACAATGTTCCAAGTAGGGGCTTCATCGTTAGCATTAAGGGTCATATACATGGAGCTTCCTTTTCCTACCCAAAGGATATCAGGATTGGCGTCACTTTGTTCGAGCATACTACAATTAGAACCACTAAAGTCAGTGATTTTTGTCCACTGAACTTGGCTGGTAGAATTTGCTTTTACATTATTAGTTCTCCAAACACCCTTCATACCAACAAACATAGTATTGGCATCGGCATAAGAAATAAGAAATGGTGTTACCCAAGCTCCTTCTTCGCTAATTCCACCTACAATATTACCTTGATTTTGACTATTGTTCTTAATTCTATCAATAGCACCATAATAATACTCACCATAAGAATAAGTTGGATCAACTGGGTCGATGGCACAATCCATACCATCGCCACCCATTACTGTCTTCCAACCATCAGACGTGAAAGTTGCTGTTCCATTATCTTGGTAGCCATTGATCACTAAATCTTTAACAGTAGCACTAGAGCCTATCTTGTAAATTTGAGAAATAGCTAAACCACTACTAATTTGAGGCCAAGAATCACCTTGGTTATCTGTATAATAAAGTCCACCATCATTACCATTATAAAGTCTGTTGTTTAATGGGTTGATTTCATAAACGTGCATGTCGGCATGAACAGAAGGAACACCACATCCACCATACCAATGTGAATTGATAGACCAGTTACTTCCACTATTACTAGAAACCCACGTATTTACTCCACCAACATAAACAAAGTTCTCATCGTTAGGGTCAATAGCAATATCCATATCATACCAACCTTGACCATTACTACCAGAACCATCGCAGCTGTAATCAAAAATATTTGGACTTGTAGATTTTACGGTCCAGCTATCTCCAGCGTCGTCTGATTTACTTGTACTTCCATAAACACTTCCACTAGAAAGCAATACGTAAACTACTTCTGGATTGGCAGGAGTAACAGCAATGGCTCCTCTACTTCCACCAGGAAGTCCACTACTACTATTTGTAAAGCTATCACCATTATCGGTACTTTTATAAAAATTATTTGATGAAATGGTATAAACCACAGAAGAATTGTCTGGTTTAAAAAGGATATCTTTAAAATTACCACTTTGGCTTTGTGTCCAAGTAGCTCCCATATCACTAGATTTATAAACACCACCATCAGTTGCAGCCAAGATAATGTCCGAATCATTAGGATCTTGAATCATTCTTCCAACAGTACGATTACCCATACCATCGTTTGAAACGGTCCAAGTTTCTCCTCCATCAGTAGATTTGAAAACCCCCATGCCATTAGAATCGCCAGCGTCTCTATCACCAGTTCCAATAAGAATAATATCGGCATTGTCATGGTTGATGATAATGCTTGATACACCTAACGTGGGTTGGTCATCGGTTAAAACTTCCCATGTGCTTCCACCATCTGCAGTTTTCCATAAACCTCCTTGAGGAGCGCCTATGAAAACAATATCTGCATCAGTTGGGTGAAAAGCTATAGCATTTACTCGTCCCATTCCATTGGGTTGTCCAGTACCTGTATTTATAGGTAGATTTATTGGGCCGATATTAGTCCAGTTAGCATCGGATTTTACTGTTCTTTGGCTTTTGAAATTATTTACTCTTTTATAAACTTGATCTGCAGGAATTCTATTGCCATTCTCATCAATCTGAAATTGCATCATGTATTCCCAGCGCTTAAAAACTTTCCAACCAGAGCTTTTTGCAGGAGATTTACCTGCCCAATAAGCATTGAATTCTGCTTGAACATCATAAAAATTAGCACTTTCATCACTCATCATCTGAACCCATTTAGGAAATTCATCCTTTTGGTTTTGTGCCGAGATAAACTGGATAGAAAGCAAAATAGCCAAAAGGCTTAGAGTAATTTTTCTCATCTTTAAATAATTAATTATTGATTTTGTAGTATGTAACTTGATAAGTTTGCTAAAATAGTACTTTTTATCATTCTTTATAAATCAGTGATTTACCTGATATTATGATTTGTAGACCAGAAAGTAGAATAAAAATTGTCTATGAAGTCAATTTTTATTTTTAACAATAAAGAATAATGTAATTTTGTATATCAAATAATACGAATGAAAATCGTTTCAATATTAAAAAATCTTGGACCAGGGCTTTTATATGCTGGCGCTGCCGTGGGAGTTTCTCATTTAGTGCAAAGCACAAGAGCAGGTGCTAGTTATGGTTTTGGTTTAATTGGAGTATTATTATTGGCTAATATACTCAAGTATCCGTTTTTCGAATTTGCACCAAGATATGCAGCAAGTACAGGGAAAAGTCTAGTGCATGGCTATAAAAAAATAGGAAAATGGGCTTTGGTTTTATATGCTTTGTTTACCTTATCTACCATGTTTGTCATAACAGTAGCTGTAAGTATGGTGACTGCTGGGTTATTGGGTGGTTTGACTGGTTTATCTGCTGATATTAAGTGGATGACAATGGGGATAATGGTTTTAATTATGGTTTTTCTAATTATCGGAAAATTTCGGATTTTAGAAAAGGGTATGAAATATATTATCCTAGTTTTAACAGTTAGTACCATTTTTGCAATAGCTTTCTCATTTAAATCTGAATTGGCTGGGATCTATCATTTTGATTGGACCAATGCCTTTGATATTGCTTTCTTGATAGCTTTTGTTGGTTGGATGCCAGCACCTATTGATATATCTGTTTGGCACTCAACATGGACAGAGGCAAAATATGAGGAAGGTAATGAAAAACCCAATATGAGAGCTGTCATTAGAGATTTCAATATTGGGTATATAGGAACTGCATTTTTAGCTATTGGTTTCTTAGCATTAGGAGCTTTTGTAATGTATGGGAGTGGTCAAGAGTTTTCTGATAAAGGAGTTGCATTTGCTGGGCAATTGGTGAACATGTATACTGCCAGTTTAGGTCATTGGGCTTATTATGTTATAGGAGTAGCTGCTTTCACCACTATGCTTTCAACTTCAATTACTGTTTTAGATGCTTACCCTCGTGTGCTCGAACCAACTTTTAGCTTACTTTTGCCCTCCAAAAAACTTAATAATACGTCTCAAAATAAAAACTATCTTATTTGGATGGTGGTTTTGGTTTTGGGTTCTTGGGGTCTGATGATTTGGTTTGGCAAGAGTATGAAGTTTATGGTAGACTTGGCCACCACCATTTCTTTTGTGACAGCTCCACTATTAGCCATCCTCAATTATTGGGCTATGATGTCTATTGATAAAGACGACCAAGCTCCCAAGTGGCTTAAAATTTATGCTTGGGTGGGAATGATATTCTTAAGTTTATTTAGTGTGTTTTATATGATTTGGAAATACTTATAGTATGTTAGAAAATATTGAATTTCATAAAATTATCAGCCAAACTATTATGATTACCACCTTTGTGATGGTCATGATGATGGTGATAGAATATATGAATGTAAAAACTAGAGGAGACTGGGCGCATCGCTTGAAGGAATCTCCTTTCCTTCAGATCATCTTTGCGGCGGTGTTAGGAATTGTTCCTGGTTGCTTGGGGGCTTATACCATTGTTTCGCTCTATGCACATGAAGTCATTCGGTTTGCAGCATTGGTGACAGCCATGATAGCTACTTCTGGAGATGAAGCTTTTGTAATGTTTTCATTAATTCCGGAGTATGCGCTTCTAATTAATTTAATTGTGATGGCGATTGCCATTGCTGTTGGAGTTTTATTGATGTATTTTGGAAAGCGATTTGAGTTTTTCTGTGTTCCTCCTGGACACATGGAAGTCCACCAACATGAAGTAGATGCCCATCCTCAGTCAGCTACATCCATTATTCAGAATTTAAAGAATATCACTTTTATCAGGGCTATATTAATTTTCGGAGTAGTTTCCTTTTTGATTGGAATGGCCACTGGCGTTTTTCACCATGAGCATTTTGATATTTCAACTCTTGATGGAGCCCAACCTCAGCATATTCACGACCACGATCACGAGCATGGCCACGAATCTTTTACAATCGACTGGATTATGCTTACTTATGTGATTGTAATGATAACGGCTTTATATATTTTCTTAACTTCCTCCGATCACTTTTTGGAGGATCACCTTTGGGGTCATGTGATCAAAAAACACTTTTTAAAGATTTTAGGCTGGTCTTTTGGTGCCATGATTTTAATTGCCTTTTTAGGACAGTTTTATGAGCTTAACGAGTGGATAACTGATAATATTTGGATGGTATTGCTGCTTGCAGTTCTAATTGGAATTATTCCGGAATCTGGCCCACACTTGGTATTTGTTATTATGTTTTTCCAAGGCTTAATTCCATTTAGTGTATTATTGGCTAGCTCCATTGTTCAAGACGGACATGGTGCCTTACCATTACTAGCAGAATCCAGAAAAAGCTTTTTCACCATGAAGGCAATAAATGTAGCTGTGGGATTATTGGCGGGTGCTATTGGCCTTTGGGCTGGGTTTTAAATATGTATTGGAGTTATAAACTAAAAGTTCAAAGTTTAGATGTTCAAGGTTCAAGGTTCAAGGTTCAAGGTTCAAGGTTCAAGGTTCAAGGTTGTGTGCTACTGAAAGAATTGTTTTTCATATCGAGATGAAGTAAGAACGAGCTGGAGAACTGGTGAAAGTGAGACTTGGAGACTTGAGGAATTGTAAGGAATGGTAAACGATTGAGGAGGAGATCTGGGGTGGTGGCGAACATTCTAATACACGAAATCTTGTCTTATTATAAAATCTAATCAGCGAAAATCCGTCAAATCAGTGTCATCTGCGTTCTATCTTCTTTTGCAAGCTTAGCGATTTTCCTTTGCCTTTTCTTTGTGTGGAATTATATTATTTCAAATATTAGATACTCAAGGTCAGGTGTTTGCTGCTGATTAATTAGTTGTTTCCTTTAGTATCTTCCAGGAAGATGCAGAAATAATGGGTTCAGATTGATATTCTTTTTTATTGATATATTCTACAATATATTGAGCTCTAGCTTTTAATTCTGGGTGGGTATTTAGCCATGAGAAATGCTTTATAAAATCATCATTGTCTTCTATCTTATAAAAGAAATCGGCAAAAGGATTGGGGTCGATATTCGAATTTATTAAGTAATCAACGCCTTTTAAATCAGCTTCCTTTTCAAGTTTTCTGTCGAATGCTGAGGAGGATAAATGTCTAACTGTTTCTGCTAAAACTTCAGATCCTGAATTTCCTCCAGCCAAAGAAACTAATAAACTCACCCCAACTTCTTTAACCAGTTTTTTCATTATATGATCCAGTTCTATATGTGCGATTTCATGACAGATAACTCCAGCTAGTTCTTCTGGCGAGTCTGTGGAACTCATTAATCCAGTATTGATAATTAAATGATTTCCAGGTAATGCAAAAGCATTTACTTCTTTATTATCGATGATGTGGATTTGAATTTTATCAGAATCTATGTGGTTTTGTTCGGTGATTCTAAAGAAAATTGAATCTATGATTATCAGAGTATTCTCATCTTGAATCTCAATATAATCCTGTAAGATAAAATCATAGAACAGTTCTCCAAGCTCTTCTTCTAAATTTTCCGTCTTTTTTTCTACTTGGAAAAAAGTCATCCAGTTGATTTGATTGATCATAAAAAGACTGACAAAGAATATGATAATTATGAGGAGCCCTTCGGTGAATAATTTGTTCATCATTTAATCTTTATAGGAATGGAGAATCTATTTCTTTGACATTGGAATCCTTAGTGAGCCAATCACATAGATTTCCATAAAAATACCAATTCACATGCAGTCCTTTTCGGGTTTGAATAGCGGTATACACCGTTGCAATAAACTCGGCTATATTATAAATAAGCGCATTTATAATATAGGATATATAAAAGTTGGTAATAATTTCGCTTTCGAAGAGAATAGCGATGGTCCACCAAAAAGCAACAGTATTTATGAAGAGGAGGGATAATTGCGAAAAGAGTGCTTGTTTGCAGTGCCATCTTACAAAGCCTGTCCCTTTTCTATTGGCAATATAAAAGAAAAGAGTAGCAAATAAGTTAATAATAGGGAAAGGCAGCCCTCCTACTAAAGCTACTAGGGACATCAGATAACTATTGGAAGCTTTCTCAGCTTCATGCTCGCTAGGCTGGTAATGAAATGGTTTAATTTGAATCATAATCCTTTTAGAATATTCCAAATCCAATTGGCCAATACTAATATTATACTTGGAATATAGATGATGGGTTTTTTTAATTGAATTTCAATGTTTTTATAGGCTTTGAAGAAGGTGGTTTTATTGGATACCCAATCCAAAAGGATCCAAAAAGGAGAAATGAGCGTGATAAAAAGTGAAATATAACCTAAAGGATTCCATTGGAGAGCCTGCGAAAATTCACCTTTACAAATGCTCAAAATAGATCTACTGGTACCACAAGAAGGGCAGGGGATATTTGTGCTTTGTTTGATCAAACAGAGGCCAACTTTATCAGAGGGCAAATAGGTTTGAAGTCCAAGCCAAATATATCCTGCCATGCAAGCGCCTAAAACAATAATATAAAATTTTGTAGGCTTCAATAGATTAGCGCATCACTTGTGCTAATATTTCTATGTTTTTTTCTCTGGTTGCCCCCATAATCAAAAACCAGTCAATAATGGCCCATATACCCAAGCCACCACAAGTCAATAGTTTACCTATGCCTAAGCCTGTATCACCAATAAAGAACCTGTCAATACCTAATGAACCACCCAATAAGGAGATGATTAAGGCAATAGTTGGATCTTTAAACTGAAGCGTTTGAATAAATCCCCATTTTGATTCATCCATTTCAAGCATTTTTTCACGAATTTGAACAACTCTATGACTTTCAAAGAATTTGTTGTTGCTAATGATAAACATGTCTACTTTTTGAGCATCCATAATATTGATTTTGATTGTTGATTTTCCTACTCTTCTGGCTTTTCGGATACTCCCCGTTTAATTATGGTTTCTGGACTCCATAAGATAGTTTGTTTTGATATAAATCATACTGTGAAATCAAAAACAGCTCAAATTTAAGAAAAAATACTATATATCAAAGATGTTATAAGTTTGAGAAACCAGTTTGTAAAGAAGGAAAAACGAAAATTGTATCTAATACCATCCTTAAAAAGATAGAATAGAAGTAATCTCTAAAATAGGTCTGTTTGCGCAGATTTCCTATTCAGGCATCGAAACAGCTTAAAGAAAAGGAAGTCATACCTTATGAAAATCGAAACCCATACAATGAACATTTAATCCAAATTTTTAATCTTCAATGTCTAATTCTGGCATTAAAAAGCTGGTCTAGATTTAATGAGATTGCTTTACTTTATTCGCAATGACCTTATTTCAATTGAATTTATAGCTTTAAAATCTTCTTCGAAGTGAGCTATTCAAGAAACTAGGAAGAATTAAACTCTTAAATAAGATTCATATGCCGAATCAATAGAATAAGCCAATATTTCTAAAATAATGGCTTTGCTTTTCAATCAAAATATCCTCAACATTTAAATTAAGTTAAAAACCACCGAAGGTTTGATAAATAATTAAGTGATACCCCTTTTAGAAGTCCTTTTATTCCCAAAATAATCTGATATTTGCGGGTTAAATAGAAATGATGATACAAACTAGAAATATCAAGAAGTCATACGGAGATCTACAAGTACTGAAAGGTATCGATTTTCAAGTGAATTCCTCCGAAGTCTTAGGGATTACTGGTGCTTCTGGTGCTGGTAAAACCACACTATTACAAATATTGGGGACTTTGGATAAACCTTCTGAAGGGGAGGTTTTGATTGATGGTGTTTCTGTCTTCGATTTGAAGGAGCAAAAGCTAGCGGATTTCAGAAATCAGAATATTGGCTTTGTATTTCAATTTCATCATTTATTACCTGAGTTTAATTGTTTAGAGAATGTTTGTATGCCTGGTTTTATTGGCAAACGAGATTTTCGAGAAGTAGAGAGAGAAGCAAAGAAGCTTCTAGAGTTTTTGAAAATGGATCACCGCTTAACGCATCAACCTTCTGAGTTATCGGGAGGGGAGCAACAAAGAGTGGCCATTGCAAGGGCTTTAATCAATCAGCCGAAAGTGGTTTTTGCCGATGAGCCTTCTGGAAACCTCGATAGAACCAATACCGAAGAACTACATCGCTTGTTTTTCCAACTCCGCGATGAGTTTGGACAAACCTTTATAATGGTGACCCATGATGAACATTTGGCATCGCTTTGCGATCGTACGGTACACCTGGTTGATGGTCAAATACAATAAGCAATAAAGCAAGGGACGAAACGTTATATTTTGATAATCTTTTAAGAATATGTTTAATGATGACAACAGATTGCTCACAATTTTAAGTCTAAGTTTAAACTAGTTCTAAAGCCTGAAAATACTTTTATGAATAGTAAGAATACAAAAAACATCATCAGCCTATTGGCCTTTTTTATCCTTTTCACTGGTTCAATTTGGGCCCAAGAGGTTAAGGATTATGCATCGGTGATAAAATCGGCAGATGAATACTACCAAAACAAGGATTACTATAATGCTAAAGCTACCTACCAATTAGCTGCAAAACTCAATCCGGAGGAGGCTTATCCTAATGAAAAAGTTCAGGAAATCATCAACCTCCTTAAAGCAGAAATGGCCGTAAGAGGTGAATATGATGAATATATAGAAACTGCCGATGAAGCTTTTGATGTAAAAGACTATGAAACGGCCATCGTCAATTATGAAAAAGCTCTTGCGCTTATTGCCTACGAAGCACATCCGAAATCAAGATTAGAGGAGTCTCAAACATTATTAGAGGCGGCTAATTTGAAGAATTCGGTTTACGAACAAGCTATAAAAACCGCCGATGAGCATTTTGTAAAACAGGAATACGAGCAGGCCATTAGTTTCTATCGCGATGCTGCTAATGTTGATGCCGCTCAGAAATATCCCAATGATCAGATTATCAAGATTGCCAATATACTCCAAAACCAAGATTCCAATAGACAGAAATACGAGCAAGCCATCCTCAAGGCTGACCAACAGCTCAATTATCAAAAATTTTCTGAAGCATTAAGCCAGTATGAATTAGCATTGGAAACAAAACCTGGAGATGAATATGCTATAGCTCAAATTGCTAAAATGAAGGTCTTCATTGAGAAAGAAAAAGAATATGACCAAATTACTGCTGTTGCTGATAAATTATATGTGGACAAGGATTTGGCCGCTGCTAAGTCAGAGTATCAAAAAGCTATTGCCCTTCTCCCTGAGAAAACCTATGCCGCCAACATGTTGACAAAGATTAATTCTGGATTAGATAAAGAACAAGCCAAAGCTGATAAGTTGGAAACAGACTATGCCAAAGCTATTGCTGATGGTGATCAGCTTTTTAAAGATAAGAAATATCAATCTGCGTTTTCTAGGTATTCCAAGGCTGTTGAATTGAAACCAGATGAGCAATACCCGAAAGATCAGTTATTAGAAATTGACATCCTTTTAGCAACGGGATATATCGAAATTTCCTGTTTTGTTCATGAAAATGACAATGGATTATTTGATGCTCGAATTCAGCTAATAGAAGGAGGTAGTGTAAAAGAAACTGCCGAAATTGGAACAAATGGAAGACACAAATTCAAATTGAATTTAAACTCCAACTATCAAATTAAGTTCTATAAATCCAATTATGTGCAGAAGATATTTGATGTCAATACTGCCCTGCCTCGCGATGTAAATCACAATACTATCTTTGAATATGATTTAGTGGTGGAATTATTCCCCGATTGTTCTGTAGACCTTTCTATTCTTGATAGGCCATTAACTGAAATTACTTATCATAAGAACAAAGGCAATTTCTATATTGATGAGCAAAGGGCTCAATTGGTGATAGATAGAGTGAATGAGTTAAAGGAAGAATGTAAAGAGGTTAGAGCCCAACAAGCCAATAGAGAAGAATACGATAAAATAATAGCCAAAGCCGATAGAAGTTTTGAGCAGAAGTCTTATGAAAAGGCCATTGAATCCTATACCGAAGCTTCATTATTAATTGCAGATGAACAATATCCAAAAGATAAACTAGCTGAAATCCAGTCTGTTTTAGAAGCTGCAGATAAATACCAAGCCTTAATCATGGCAGGGGATGCCAAGTACCAAGCCAAGGATTATGAGAATGCCCTTTACGATTATTATGCAGCCAAAAACCTGAAGCCAAACGAAGTCTATCCTCAAGAAAAAATTGATGAGATTGATGCTTTAATCAATGCGCAAAAAGAACTGGATGCAAGCTATTTAGCTGCCTTGAAGATAGCTGATGATTTATATGCTGTTGACAGTTTATCTCCTGCGCTATTAGCCTATCAGCAAACCTTAGAGATAAAATCGGAGGAGGTTTATCCAAAATCACGTATCAGTGAAATTGAAAGAAGACTTGGTGCTCAAAAGGAATTGGATAAGAAGTACGAGGATGCCATTGCCAATGCCGATAAGTTATTCGAGCAAGAAAAGCTTAGTGATGCCAAATCAGCATACCTCATTGCTTCTCAAATTAAGTCTGAAGAAATGTATCCTAAATATAAAATTGAGGACATCAATACCATAGAAGAGCAAAGAAGAATAAGAGCTATGGATGGTAACTACGCTGACCTTATTGCTCAAGCCGATGCTAAATTTGAAGCTCTAGAATATCAAGCCGCACTTGGAATTTATGCAAGTGCTAGTGAATTAAAGCCTAAAGAAAACTATCCTCCTGCACAAATAGAAATCATCAATGGTTTATTGGTCAAATTAGCTGCAGATGCCGAAAAATATGATGAGCTAATCGCACAGGCAGATGTAGAATTTCAGGCTAAGGAATATGCACCCTCTTTTGATAATTATAAATTAGCCTCTCAGCTGAAAACAGAGGAGGCTTATCCTAAAGATCAAATGGCCATTATTGAGGGAATCATGAAAGATTTCGCCGATTTAGAATTAGCTTACCAAGAAGAAATCAAATTTGGTGACGAACAATTTACAGCAAGTGCTTGGTCTTTAGCCTTAGGCCATTTTCAAAAAGCTTCAGAATTAAAGCCAAGTGAAGAATATCCTAAGACTAAAATAGCAGAAATAAATGCTTTATTACAAGGAATGGCAGATAAAGATGCATCCTATGCTGCTGCCATAGCTGAAGGTGATTCTAAATTTGATAACAGAGATTGGGCTCATGCCTTAACTTCTTATCAAACAGCTTCAGGATTGAAACCAACGGAACAATATCCAAAAGATAGAATTGCAGAAATCAACCAAAAGATAAAAGACCAAGAAGCCAAACAAGCAGAATATGATGCCATCATTGTGGCAGCAGATGGTCATTTTGGAACTCAGACTTATGAAGAGGCCAAAGCCAAATACCAAGAGGCTTTAGCTATTCTTCCAAACGAAACTTATCCTCAGGAAAAGATTGCAGAGATTGACGGAATCTTAGCCAATAAAGAAGCAGCTTATGCAAAAGCCATTGCAGATGGTGATGCTTCCTTTGAAGCCACAGAATGGACCGCTGCTCTAGCTTCTTATCAAACGGCTTTAGGATTAAAACCAGCAGAACAATATCCCCAAGATAGAATTGCAGAAATCAACCAAAAGATAAAAGACCAAGAAGCCAAACAAGCAGAATATGATGCCATCATAGCGGCAGCTGATGCTTTATTCGGAACTCAAACTTATGAAGATGCCAAAGCCAAATACCAAGAAGCATTGACCATTCTACCTAGCGAAACTTATCCTCAAGAAAAGATTGCAGAGATTGACGGAATCTTAGCCAACAAAGAAGCGGCTTATGCCAAAGCCATTTCCGATGGTGATGCTTCATTTGATGCTAGCGAGTGGACATCAGCTCTAGCTTCTTATCAAACGGCTTTGGGATTAAAACCAGCGGAACAATATCCCCAAGATAGAATTGCAGAAATCAACCAAAAGATAAAAGACCAAGAAGCCAAACAAGCAGAATATGATGCCATCATAGCGGCAGCTGATGCTTTATTCGGAACTCAAACTTATGAAGATGCCAAAGCCAAATACCAAGAAGCATTGACCATTCTACCTAGCGAAACTTATCCTCAAGAAAAGATTGCCGAGATTGATGGAATTCTAGCCAATAAAGAAGCCGCTTATGCCAAAGCTATTGCCGATGGTGATGCTTCCTTTGATGCTACCGAGTGGACATCAGCTTTAGATTCTTATCAAACTGCTTTGGGATTAAAACCCGCAGAACAATATCCACAAGATAGAATTACTGAAATCAACCAGAAGATAAAAGACCAAGCAGCACAACAAGCGGCTTATGATGCACTAATTGTTGAAGCTGATGCCTTATTTGGAACCCAGACTTATTCAGAGTCTAAAGGTAAATACCAAGAAGCTTTAGTGATTTTTGCCAACGAAAGCCATCCTCAGCAGCGTATTGCCGAGATTGATGGTTTATTGCAAGCTATGGCGGATAAAAATGCGGCATATCAAGCTGCCATTACAAAAGCTGATGCTTATTATGACCAAAGTGAATGGGAAATGGCAAGAACCGCTTATGAGGATGCTTTAGAAATCAAAGCTGAGGAGGAATATCCCAAAACTCGTATTGCTGATATTGATGCAAAACTGGAAGCGATAGCTGCTCAGAAGGCTCAATATGATGCCTTAATTGCTAGCGCTGATGAATTGTTTGCAGCCAGTACTTATGTGGATTCTAGAGCCAAGTATCAAGAGGCACTCACTATCTTGTCCAACGAGACTTATCCGACTGAACAAATTGCTAAAATTGATGCCCTCCTCAAGGAAATGGCAGATCAAGATGCACTGTATGCTCAGTTAATTCAATCGGCGGATGCAGCCTTAGCAGAGAAGAGCTATGAAATATCATTAGGGCAATATAAACAAGCTTCTGAAATGAAAACAGAGGAAGCTTATCCTAAAGAGAAGATTGCGGAAATAGAAGCCATCCTATTGCAAATAGCTGAAAATGATAGATTATATTCAGAAGCCATTGCTGCCGCTGACCAAAATAGAGATGCAGAATCTTATAATGCTGCCATCACTAAATATGAGGAAGCATCTGCATTAAAAACAGAGGAGGCTTATCCTAAGGAACAGATTTTAGCCATTCAAAACTTGCTGAAATCACAAGCAGAACAACAAGCGGCTTATGAGGCTGCTATTGCTGCTGCCGATGAAAAATTTGCTATTCAAGAATGGCAAGTGGCTAAAGAAGGATATCAAGAAGCACTTGGAATAAAAGCCAATGAGGTTTATCCTCAAACTCAAATTCAAGAAATTGATAAAAAGTTAACAGAGTTGGCCGAAATGGAAGCGGCCTATGCCAAAGCCATTGCCGATGCAGATGCTTTCTATCAATCCAATAGCTGGCAAGATGCTTTAACAAATTATACTCTTGCATCTCAAATCAAAACGGAGGAGGCCTATCCAAAGGAAAGAATCTCCGAATTAAATAATCTATTAGGTGAGTTAGCTGCTCAGCAAGCACAGTATGATGCTTTAGTAGCTGAGGCAGACCAGTTGTTGGAGTTAAAAGACTATGCGGCATCTATCGATAAATATGAAGCAGCATTGGTTATTAAAGCCAATGAAGCATATCCTCAAACACAATTGAAACTGATAGAAGGGATTTTATTGGAACTAGCTGCCCAGCAAAAGCAGTATGATGCTTTAATCAAAGAAGCCGACAAGCAATTTGTGAAAGAGGAGTGGAGTTTAGCACTTCCTAAATATCAAGAAGCTTTAGTAATAAAAACAGAGGAGGTTTATCCTCAAGAGCAAATCAATATCATTAATGAAAAATTACAAGCCATTGCTGATTTGCAAGCCCAATATGATGCCATTATTTTAGAAGCTGATCAATTGTTTACTGCATTAGATTATGAAACGGCTATCACTAAATATGAGGCTGCATCTATACTTAAAGTGGAGGAAGAATATCCTAAGCAAAAGATGAGCGAGATTAGAGATATTTTAGAGGAACTAGCTAGGAAAAACGCAGAATATGATAAAGTAATTGCTAAAGCTGATGATTTATTGCAGCAAGAATCTTTTGCAAAATCCAAAGAACAATACCAAGAAGCTTCATTGATTTTTACGGATAGAACTTACCCTCAAGAACAGATAGTGAAGATAGATGAATTAGTAGCAAAGCATGAGCAATACCAGGTATTAATAAATACTGCAGACGGTGAGTTTAAAGAGCGTCAATTTGAAGCATCTTTAGGCCATTTTCAAGAAGCTTTAGCAATATTACCTGCTAAGACTTATCCTGCTGAAAAAATCACCGAGATTCAAACGATTTTAGATGCCATGGCCGCCACTAGAGCCGCTTATGATGCTGCAGTTACTCAGGGTGATGCCCAATTGGCTGCTTCTGAACATGAAGCTGCAAAACAAAGTTATCAGTCAGCCTTAGAGCATTTATCAACGGAAGTTTATCCACGACAAAAAATCATGGAAATAGACCAGATTCTACAAGATATTGCCCGCAAAAGAATGGAATTTGATAAAGCTATTGCTGCCGGTGATGCTGCCTTTAAAGAACAAGGTTACGATATGGCCTTAACAAAATATCTGGCTGCATTAGAGATTTTACCAGAGGAATTATATCCACAGCAGAAGATAGAGGAAATCAATGGGATTTTAGCGTTAATGGCTGATCAACAAGCTCGCTTTGAAAGTCTAGTAGCGCAAGGAGACCAAGCATTTGTAGCTGAAGATTACGAAACCTCTATCAGCCTATTTACACAAGCTCAAGCCATTTATGTTCATGAGACCTATCCTCCACAAAAAATAGAGGAGGCCAGAACCGCATTAGCAAAAATCCAAAGAGAAAAAGATGTGGCCTATCAGAAAGCTATAGATAATGGTGATAAGAGTTTTAGATCTAAGAAATGGGATACTGCTAAATTAGCTTATCAGGAAGCTTCAGAAATAAAAACAGAGGAGCTGTATCCTCAAGAGAAGCTAGCAGAAATCAATGCTATTCTAGAGAAAGAACTCTTAGCACAGCAGAAAGAATATGACCGATATATTGCTGATGGAGAACGCTTCTATGGAACCAAGTATTATCAGGAATCTATTTTGAGTTTTGAGAAGGCTTTGACGGTGTTTCCATTCGAGAAATATCCTTCTGAAATGATTGATAAGATTTTTGAGCTCATTAAGAAAAATTCCATGGTCCATATTCTCGATGGAAAAATGACCATCGCCCAAAACCATGAAGAGAAATTTACTTTTGACCCTATTTCTTTTAAAGACAGAAGTGAGAATTATATCCTTCTGGAAGTGAAATTATCTGACCCCGAACAAGCCGTGAAGCTATTTGTGAATTTCGGTAAAGGTGGAAGTCAAAGCGGAGGTTACTCCATTCCACTAAAGAACTCAGATGGCTACCACAGCTATTTTGTCAGCATTGGTAAACAAGTGAAGTGGGTGAATCAAGATAACGATTATATCAGCCTTCTCCCAGAAGGAGGTTCGGTGGAAGTGAAGTTGATTAAGATATCTCGTAATGGGATTTAATAGCCATTGTTTTTTAAAGCGAGTATAATGAAGCTTTAAAATTACTATGCTTAATGCCGATAGAAATATATTAGGCTAAAATCTCATTTAAAACTCCATCAATTTCTCATCGGTATAATAGTATCCCCTAAAATATATTTGAGACCTGGCCTTTGGCTGGGTCTTTTTTTTGATCAATGATAAATAGAACGGTGCGCTGCACCTCTGGTTTTATTTGGGGAATACGGTTTCTATAAACAGGGTCGGTGCTCTTCACCTTAGGCTTCATGTCTGATTTATGCATTTATAAATAGGGTGGTGTTCTGGACCTTGAGTGTGAATATGGTAGAATGATTTATGTCAAATTGAGATTGTTTAATTTTTTCATTAAAACAATGATATTTGAAATTAAAGAAGAATGATTTTTCCGAAGAGAATTTGGTGCAGAACACCAAGCTCTTTATAGAAAACATGTCACATGTTTTCAATTGAGCTACAGCGTAGCGTTCTATTATAATATCTTGAATACCCAATTAACAATAAATTTATATAGGTTTGTAAGGAGCAGATTGTCAGTGTTTAGTGTTGATTGTAATAGCTTGGTTTAAGCAAATCATTTCTAAAAACCTGAGTTCGATTATAAAAACAGAGCTAATTGATCGTCTTTCTCCAAATCAT
>NZ_JABKCA010000026.1 GCF_013166655.1 Lentimicrobium sp. L6 | reverse complement strand
TTTAAATTATGAAAAGGCTAAAAACCATTGCTCCCCATAATTTTTTATGTGACCCTAAATCTCTATTCTTTCTTGTCCTGTAGCCTGAATAAATAGTTGTTTTCCTTCTTTGCTTACCGTGATTTTGAATTCAGGTTTCAACTCATATAAACCAACATATTTTTCGAGAGTGGCCTCAGCTATATCAACGGCTTCACTTTTGAATCTTAGCTCCTTTAACTCCGATCCTGAATCAAGTAAATAGAAGCCAATATCATCGACACTTGTTGATGAATTTGTAAGTAGGACTACTCCTTTACCTGTTTCCTTAACAAATCCAGCAAAAGTCGAGTATCCACCTGTTCCACCATTATGCCATATTACATCCCCCTCTTCACCTTTTTTAATATGCCAGGCCATGGCTACAGACATGCTACCTGCTTTATCATGTCTTACTTTATGACTAAGCTTTATGGCCTCCCTAAATGAATTATCTACATAAGCGAGATTAGCAGAAATAAACTTTGCCATATCTGAAGTTGAGCTTTTAATCGCACCAGCTCCCGGAAGTGTTGGGATGTCCCAGTTTTCAACAAGCTTCCCGCCACTATGCCCTAAGGCTAAATTTTCTTTCATTCTCGGTGTTAATTCAATTCTTGTATCGTTCATATCCAATGGATTTGCAATGGATTGAATCATCATCTCTTCATAGGTACTATTATTACTCAATGCCAGTAAATGCCCTAAAAGACCTTGACCAATATTTGAGTATTCGTATTCAGAACCTACCCTTCGAACCGGTTGATAATTTGAAATAAACTCATATATCTGTTCTACTGAATAATCTGCAAAAGGATTGTTAGGATTGGCAGGTTTAAAGTTGCTTGGCATTCTAGGAAGGCCAGAAGTATGATCTGTAAGGTTGCCAAATGTAATATCCTTATCGCCCATCACAGGAACTGCAATGTCATAGGGGAGAAACTTATTTATTTCATCCTCCAGTTTGAGTTCACCATTTTGTACTTGTTGGGCAAGAATTAACGCTGTAAATACTTTAGATATAGACCCTATTTCGTAGATGGTATTTTCATCTACATCCTTACCATCTTCCGCAGTTTTCCCAAAATTGAAATATTGAATACTGGAGGAGTCTATTATTGCTATAACTATACTTGGATTAACACCCTCCTCTATACGTTTTTCAATAGTCTTTACTACTTCAGTAGGAAGACCTTTCTGATTTGTGTTTCTATGACTATTCTGACATTGAATGGTGATAAAAGATATCAGAAGAAATATAAGGGTGATTCTATACTGTTTCATCTGTTTATGGTTTTTTTATGGCTATTTCATCTGTGCTTTGGCTTTATGTTTATTCTTCTACTATTTTGCATATAACATCGTCTCCTCCATCCGGATGCATAGTCATACTTTCTACTTCTTCAGCCTCATTTATATTAAATGTAAATTCAATCACCGATCCATTTATAAAAAAATCAATTTGGGATCTTGGGAATATGAGATGTTCTCCTTGTTCAGGTACTTGCAATATCAACTGATTTTCTTTTTTGATAATAGTCAGTGCAAAACCAGGACTTAGTTCATATTTACCTACATAAGTTTCCAGTATAGCATCAGCAACAGTCACATCTTTGTACAATTCTTCCTTCGTCGGTTTTGGAATAGCGTTTAGCAACAATCGCCCTACCATTGCATAAGACGGCGGCTCAGTGGCATCTTTAGTTACCGGAAAGCCTGTTATTCCTGCTTCTGATTTCTTTCCTGCTTCACCAACAAAACTGATGTTTCCGTATTGATCAGGGTAAAATCTAAATAAATGACTGGAACCAAAGTAGCTTGAGTAAAGGAGTTTGCTGTTTTTAATATCGATAACAGAAACGAATGATTTTTTGAGGCCAAGAAATGAGGAGTTAAAGGCCTTCTCACAAGTTGGATATTCTGAATACAAGGCATTTTCAGTAAGTGGCAAATCAGCAGAATTTGTTAATCCGCCAACAACAATGGTATCTTTATTAATAAAATTTGCTGACATAATGCGATCTTCATCACTTCCTCCAAACAGGCTGGCATATTCTAAGCTCATGGTTTCAGAATTAAATACAGATACAAAGCAATCCAGCTTACCTTTCCCTATTTTACTTATTGCATTTTCCGTTACCGGGAAGCTTTCTCCAGTAGTGCTGCCACAAACTATCAGTCTATTTGGCTTAGTCCATTGTACAGATGACATAGTATATGCATTGGTTGCGAAATAGCTTAAATAGGAAGTTTTGTGATTCCTGGCATTTATTTTGGCTATAAAATGATCCATTAAATATCCGGATTCAGGTATCATGATCTCTTTTCGAAAAGCATTACCCGTTACAGGTAAGCCTGCTGTATGGGTAGCACCTACCAAATAAATATTGTCTTTGTCATCGATAGTAAATCCTGCTATGCCTTCTCTTTGGCTGCTCCCAAAAAAAGTAGAAAACAGCAATTTGTGACCATCGGGACTCAATTTAGAGAGGAAACCATGTAAGTTATCATTATCATCAATGACACCTTGTGTTAAAGGAAAGTCATGAGAGGCGGTAACTCCCACAATAATAACATTACCTTTAGAATCAACCTTAATACCTCCTGACCCTATTGTTTCTTGAGCCGCTCCTCCAATAAATGTAGAAAAAACAATTTCAGTTCCCATTGGGTTTAATTTAGTTACGAACACATCCCCGCCCCACGATTTTGCTCCGTTAAAACTGGTGTCATAGGCTCCCTCAGTTGTAGGGAAATCTGGAGATTCTGTTCCTCCGGCTATATAAATGTAACCTGCATCATCTACCGTTATTCCTGAATGATGTTCTCTTTTTGTACCACCAATCAGTGTGGCAAATACGAGTTCTCCTTCGGGTGAATATTTTGCTACAAAGACATCTGCCAAACCATCGCCTTTTAATTGTGTTTGATAAGCTCCTTCTGTGGCGGGGAAATTTCTGTCTTTGGTGTTACCTGAAATATACGAATAACCTTCGTTATCGGTATAAACATCTACTCCTGATGCATATTTATCTATTTGTGAAAGATAGGTGGAGAAACCAAGAGTATATACCGTGGTATCTGTCAGTTGGTTTGTCTGTGACTTTAGAATTCCCTGGCTAAAAATAATTGCCAATAATATGAATGTGATTCTTTTGAACATCATTTTTGTTTTTATATTAATCTTCTACAAATCAAGTAAATACTCAGCAGACTTAGGCCTGCAAATGGAGACAGTATGAGTAGCAAATCTGGACATCACAAAAAAAACAGAAGAAATAAGGGAAAAAGACTCTAAAATCCTTGTTGAAAGTTGGAAGGTGAGACACCATGAAATTGTTTAAATGCCTGACTAAATCGCTTGGTATCTTCATAACCCACCATCAAGGCCACTTCGTTTACACGGTATTTTTCTTTGAGTAATTTGGCAGCTTGAGTCATTCTGCTATGTCTGATCAGATCTATTGGTGATTTACCCGTTAAGGCATTAAATTTACGTAATAGGGTCCTTCTATGCATACTCAAGTTTTCCGCAAAAAATTCAACTGTAAAATGAGTATTGTCGAGGTTAGTCTTAATAATAGATTTGCAATCTTCAAGAAATTTCTTGTCGAAATCGGAGTAAATATTTTTCGAGTGCTCCATATCAGTGAAGCTGAATTTCTTTCTGGCATTTTCTCCTGTTGAAATGATGTTAAGTACTTTTTTAAGCAATACATCTGTATCAAAGGGCTTGACGATATAATCATCAGCTCCACAATCGTAGCCATCAATGATACTGTCAGCTCCACCTATAGCGGTAAATAGGATAATGGTGATGTGGCTGGTATTGATATCATTTTTAAGCAATTTACACAATTCATTGCCTTGCATCTTGGGCATCATCACATCACTGATTATTAAATCGGGAAGGTGTTTTAAAGCCAAGTCCTTTCCTTCTTCACCATCCTTGGCACAAATAACCTGATAGGAAGGAGAAAACAGGTCTCGTAAAAACAAGCGCAATTCATCATTATCTTCAACGATTAAAATCTGCGGATTTTCATTGGGCTCCAAGTTCAGGTTTTCAAATTGATTTACATTTTGATCTCGGTTTATCATTTCGAGCTTAATAGGAGTTCCTTCCTGAATTTCAACGCTCTCAAGAGGCAAGGAGATGGTAATATCTGTACCCTTTCCCGGTTCACTGGAAACGCTAAATTTTCCTTTTGCCAGGGCTACAATTTCTTTGACATAAGCCAAACCAATACCACTGCCCTCAACATTTGTATTGGAATCCTCTATTTGATAATATCTCTCTCCCAGTTTTTTAATATGTTCGCCATTCATCCCTTTTCCAGTATCACTAATTTCTAAACCTAGTTGCTGTTGGTTTAAATGAAGTTTGAAGTCAACCTCACCATTCTCTTTATTAAACTTGAAAGCATTGGATAATAAGTTTGTGATGATGGATTGCAAACGTCCTTGGTCGAATTTGATTTGAGCTTTAGCAATATTTGCTTCAAAGATAAGCTTGCAATGGTTTTGAGAGGAATAGCCTTCGAAGGAAGCCACTATTTCTTTGCAAAAGGAGATGATTTCAAATTCAGATAGATCCAAACATAATAAATCCTCATCGAGCTTTTGTAAATCAAGGATTTGATTCACTAGTGATTTCAATTTGTTTGTATTCTTGATGGCCAGTTGAAGTTGATTTCCAATTTCCTCTTCTTGTGTTTCTGATTTAAGAATTCTTTCCAAAGGTGATTTTATCAATGTTAAGGGCGTCCGAATTTCATGAGAGATATTGGTAAAGAAGTCGAGTTTGCGCTTGGTGGATTGTTGAAGTATATTTGAAATTTCCTGAATCTCGGCTTTTTGTTCTGCCAGTAGCTGGTTGTCCTTTTTTTTGTTTCGGTAAGCTCTCCAAAGCATTAATCCGAAAATAACGAGTAAAAATGCGCCCCCAATAAAAGAATTTCTGAGGAGCTTTTGTTTTGAGATTTCTGCTTCTTTTTTTTCAATTTCAAACCTCATTTCAAGTTTTGCCACCTCATTATACTTTTCAATACTTGCTAAACTATCGTTCATTTGAATGGCCATCTTCAAATAATTGGATGCAGTTTTATATTTCCCATTTAAATAGTATTTCTCACTCAGTAATTCAGCAGTTGTTTTTATCCTCTTGGGTAATCCTAAATCTATAGCGAGATGATGTGAAAGTTCTAAATAGTAAATGGAGCTATCGTTATTATTAATCAATTGGTAGTAAATTCCCAATTCTTTATAAGATATGGCCATTTCTAAACGTGACTCAGATTCGCTTGCAATATTTTTTGATCGATTTAAATATATAAAAGCTTGTGCTGAATCGCCTGTAATTATAGAAGTGCGGGCAGCTTCTATCAGTGTTTGATGTATTTGAATTTCGGGGCATACCTTACACATTCCATCAATACTTTTTTGCAAGTATTCCAATGCTTTCTCATACTCACCTCCTTCTTTAAATACCATCCCTATTTTATGGTTTGCAGCAGAGAGCATGGCATAATTGCTTTGCCGAGTGCTTGCAATTGCTTCATTATAATACTTCATTGCTAGAGTATCATTTCCAGTTTTGAAATAAACATCACCAATCTGAAGCTTCGTCAAGTTGATGTATATCTTATTCTTTTGGTCTTCAAAAAGGCCTTGTGCTTCAAGTAAATACTCCAGTGCTATATCTTTGTTTACATGATTATTCAGGAATAATAAACCTGCTGTTAAATACATCTCACCTAATGATTGATTATCTCCCAATTCTTCGGCGTATTCTATGGCTTCCTGCAAATATTGGTAAGATAATTTGTAATTATAAAGTCTTGCATAAGTTCCTGCTATAACTTTATAAGAATTTAGCACTGCATAATTGGCTTCAATTAATTTTCTGTTTTTAATATTACTTTGACAATAAACCAGAGTACTGTCATACTCACCCAAAGAGGTAAAACCAAATGAAATTTTATTGTTTGAGATAGCTACATATTCCGAATTTTTTAATTCAAGAAACAATTTGTGAGCCTTTTTATGATAATATATGGATTGTGAAAAATTGGATTTCCAGCTTTCGATATTACCTAAAAAATGAAAAGAATAGGAAAGTATTTTTTTATCTTGTGGTTTTTCAGCCGTGTTTATGACTTTTAAAAAGGCTTGCTCGGCATAAATATATTCAGCATTATTATAATAGTAAATGCCTCCGTCATAAAAGGATTGCATTTCTTCAGATTTAATATTTCTGGGCTTTAGCTGAGGTTTTAACTTAATAATATCGATAAAGGTGTTAGGAAACACGATATTGAAACCTGCTAAAAATGCAAGTACAAAAAATATTTTAAAGGTTATTGTTTTCAAATCATCAACACTTATAAATTACATTATAACAAGCTTTCATTTATAGAAGAACTAATAAGTTACTACTTATCCATCTCTACAATATTAATTATTGTTGCAACAGCTGATTTCGTAATTAGTTCGGCTTCTATTTTACTATTAGCTGATAAACCAAGTATATCATTATTTGAATGTATATGATTATTGAAATTATCGCTAAAAAGATCAATTTCATCAATTAGCATGACAGCAGGAACATTTTTATCCCAAAATGACGAATGGTCTCCTGCTGAAACAATCATTGATGTTGAATCAACTGCATATTTCAAGTTTGGGGCATAAACACTTACAGCATTTGTATATATATTCATTAAATCTAAAGATAGTTTATTTACACAAATACTTACGCTTATATGATCACCATCATTTACATACGATATCATATCAAGATTGATCATGCCTAATATTATAATATTATTATTTACGATACTGTCAGTAAAAGCTTTACTACCCCAGCGTCCGGTTTCTTCACCAGAAAAGAGAACCATCATTATTGTTTTTTTAAACTTATATTTAGACAAGATACGAGTAGCTTCAAGAACACCTGAAGTGCCAGAAGCATTATCATCGGCAGCAGGTGCTCCACTTTTATAGCTATCGTAATGAGCACCCAATACGTAAACAGAATCAGGGGACAATGTGCCATATTTAACAGCTATTATATTGGGTAACCAGCCTTGGGTATACTTCTGCAAATAAATGGTGTCCATTCCGATGTTATCCAAACTTGAAATTAAATGATTGACACATTCAAGATTATTGTCTGGCGTATATCGTTCCATTTGTTCGAGCAAGGCAATATTGTTAAAGATAGAATCTCCGGAAACCAGATTTACAACGTTACTTATCAAAGGATTTTGTCCAAATAATTGAAAGCTCATTGATACTATTAATATAAAAATATATGCCGTTTTTTTCATTCTAATGCTCTTTATTACATACTGTATTTTTAAATTTTCTTTGTTTTGATGGAATACATCTATTTCTTCTCCTATTAATCATAACTCAGTTTAGTTGCGAATCCTTTTTTATCCAGTACAACATTCAAATATTTCTCTATATCCTCAACAAAAAAGCGATTTGGCGAAATAGGGAATAGTTTTAGTTTCATGAAATAATCCTTAAGAATCAAATCGCCATTCAGTTCAATAATCAAAGCTTTTCTGCCATCAATCGTAAAATCACCAATATATTTTGAATGGTTTATTTTTTGCTGATATAATTTTTCAGGTATCCGTGAACTTGTTTTTAATGTGATTAAGGCTGGATTATCTATCGGTTTGTTCATCTTTGATGCTAAAATCAAGTCAAATAATTTAACGATTTCTTTATCATATAATTTGTCCCTCTGATATCTATTGCAAAGGTTTACCAAAATCAAGTCTTCTGTCGGAAAAATAGCAAGGAATTGTCCTCCAGCACCTGCAGCATAATACATTTTGTAATCCTGATAATATTCAGAAACGTTCCATAACCAGCCATACCATCTTCCAATTTTTCCTCCGCCGCCGTGTTTTGAAACCGGATAAGTACTGCTATCTACCCAATTTTTTGATAATATCTGTTTATCATTCCATAAACCTTCTTGTAAAAAAAGTTGACCATATCTTGCCAAATCTCTTGCCGACATCTTTAAATGGTAGGCAGGATGATTCGAATATTCGAGTTCGTAGTAATATTCTCCATCAATAATTCTATAATCCTGCATTTGCAATGGTGTGGCAATATCATTGTATAAAGCTTCATAAATTGAAGTTTGTGTTGATTGCTCAAAAATCGTCCCCAATACATTAAAATCCCAGTTATTATAAAACCACAGTGAATCTGGCTTGACACTATTTCTTTCAGGTCTGTAATCATCCACCCAGGGTGGTTCTGCCGCTGCTTTATGATAAATTCCTGAGCGAGCCTTTAACAGATGAATTATTTTGGCAGATTTTTCAAGATCAGATAATGAATCCTTATCTGTAATTCCAATTTCTCCAATTGTATAATTTAGCTCGATGGTTCCATTCTCAGAATAAATTCCATATAAGGAATTAAGAATACTTTTTCTAACTGAATGAAGTATAAATCTTCTGTTAATATCTCCCCAATCAGCAACTACCTTCCCATTTTGAATGATCAGAAATGCGGAGGAATTTAAGGAGTCATAATATGCTTTTGCTATGGCTAAGTTTTCTATAGAAAATCCTGATTGCTCAATCTGTTTATACTTTTCCCAATTTTCTTTTGGGTTTTGTGAATAAACATTGGTACTCAAAATGAGTATCAAAAGAATGGGTATAATATGTAAGTGTTTTAGATTCATTTCTCTAATGCTTACTAATCGTTTCGTTATTCTGATATTCAGGATGGCCTGTTTGCCAGAAATCAAATGAAAAATTATTTGCTAATTTTTCATTTGATTTTGTTTTGGTACTATTGAAATAATGTCCTTCATTAAAATCAACCATCATTTAAGTTGTATTCTCACTCGGATTATTTATTTCTACTAAACAAAGGGAACTCTATGTTTTTTTTTGTTTTTTTGCTTCCCTATTATAAATAACCGGAGTTTTATATTTCCATTTTTCCCAAAGGTCCTCATCTTTTAGCAGACTTACCATAAAATTGGCAACATTAATTCTACTTGTTTTGCCAGCATCAAATATTGGACTTCTAACAGGTGAAGGGTGGATGGTATATTCTGATACTTCAGCTTCATTTATTAAGGTATCAGGTCTTACTGCTATCCATTCAATAAGTTGGTTGCTTATACCAACTGTTTCGATCAAATGTCTTAATGCTAAATCATTGTCACGTTGTGGTGGTAATAAAAACCTCATCATCTTCATTACAATATTCTCAGTTATTTTGAACTTCTCATTCTGCGATTTGTTTATACATGCCGTAGTATTCATCAATACTATTTTCACGGTTTTGTTTTTATTAATTTCCTTAATAGAATTAATCGTTTTTATTAATGCATCAACTACGAGTGTATATGGCTTTTCAAATATTCCCTTAAGTGTAATATTATGCCCCAGACAAGATACCACAGCATCTACATCACTTAAATAGTGTTTCAATATTTGATGATCGAGTTCTAATATGCTACCTTTTATTACTTCTATATGCTCGGTACTTTTTATCAAATCAAATTTTCCTACATTTCTTGTTAAGGCTTTCACACCAATCCCTTGCTTTAATAATTGAGTAACAACATTAAAACCAGTAGCTCCATTTGCACCTAATACTAAGACTTTCATATCATTCCTCTCTTTTTTATGTTTTCTTATTTACAACGATTGTTAAGTTGCTGATTTTCACAGAAAATGTTTTTTATTCAATTAATTCTTTAACCGCATTAATTTTTTCTTTTAATTTTTCGTTTTCTGGTATAAGTTTGGAACATTCTTGATAATTCAGTAGTGCTTTATTATAAAGCTTCAAATTAAAATTAGCTTCACCAAGTTTGTAATATATTTGATAATCATCAGGAAAAAACATCGCCATAACTTCATAAACTTTAATCGCACTTTTAAAATCTTCCGTTTCTTCCCATTTGTCAGCTGCCTTGTCAAAATATTCCCTGTAAATAGTTATTTTCTGAACATTGTTAAAGAATTTCTCCAATTCAGAAATATTCTCTGAACATGAAATTGTTTTGGCATATCCTAATTCTTCAATTTTTGAAATGGTCTCATTATAATTCTTATAAAATTCTTGGCCTTTTTTGTTATCCGGAAATAATTTTGGAATTTCAATTATATGATTCTCTTTTTGTAATTCTTCTTTGATATTGATCGTAATAACATTGTTGAAATTATGATTATAATATAAGTAAATAATTCCTTCATTTAAATCGTAAAGAGTAGAATAAAGTGTGCCGCCTCCCCAACTTGATTCCTGATGTAAGCTATCTAATAATGAGGTGCAAAAGCTAACACTTGTTTCTTGTTTTGTTTCTATTAATTTTCTTCCTTTCTGATAAAATTCTATGGTGACATCATTTAAATTGTCACATTGCGAAGGGTAAAAATTTGATATGATATCATATGATTGATTTCTAATTTCTATAAAATCTCCTTCTACAATTAATTGCTTTCCGGATTTATCCACAAAATAAAACATCGAAGTTTCCATGCCTCGTAAATCCCATTTTAAGAAAATATCTTTTACTTCTTCAACTTTAGAACAAGTTCGCATTATGAATTGTAAGAAATCTTCATGCTCAGGTGAATCTTTACCTTCAAAATCTTTGATTTCTAAATTTGGCATTGCAAATCCGTCAAAAACAAGCCCCTTATCATTAATTGCTCCTTGAGGCCATAAGTCATCAAATCCAACATATACAACTCCGAATTCATTTTTATTGCCTTTTTCAAACCACATCCGAGAATTTTGATTATAAAAATCCTCGTTATTACCAACCATCACCTTCCCATCTTTTTTAATAACAAACATGCTACATGCATGAGATTGAAAGCTAATGGTTAGCAAGGCAATTATTAATATTATGACATTTTTATTCTTCATTCTCAATCAATTTTTTAGTTTCTAAGGCAAACTCATTATCTGGATTTAAAGATAATGATTGCTCATTATGTTTCCTTGCTTTCTTCAAATCACCCACCGAATAATAGGTCCTTGCTAAATAGGCATCAGCACTTTGCGCGTTTGGGTAAAGTTTTTTACATGTTTCCAATAACTTTATTTTTTCTTCAAGTTGATTTCTCTCATTAAGAACGTATGCTAATAAATAAAAATCAAACTCTGGTGGGCTTATGTCTATACCTATCTTCTCTGATAAAAGTTTATAATGCTCTAGGAATAACTCTGTCATATTAGAAGAGTCTTTTTCAGGAATAGTAAATTTCCAATCTTTAAAAATAAAGAACAATGCATCTGTTATGGTGACAGGAAAAATAGTATGATGATTATCGGAAGTTTTTAAAATTGGTTTGAATAAAAAGGTCCCACTACCTATTTCATTAAATGCATCAATAAGTTTTAAATTCCATTCGTAAAAATAGTCTTGCTTACTGGCAGCTAAGAATAAACGTTTTTTAGATTCTTTGAGAAATGACATTTTTTCTTCAATGCTCAACACTTCAATAAAATAATCTGAGTTTACAGGTGCTGAGCTATAAAAAGCTTGAAAAGGACTATTCTCATCTAACATAGAATGTAAAACCAATTCTCCACCAATAGAATGTCCAATGATTGTTTTGAAATGACACTTTCTATACTTTTTGTTAATTAAAGGAATTACTTCCTGAATTATAAACTTATCATACTCATTCATATTCTTTGAATTCGGGTTGCCAATACCAACAACAATTGACTCAGGGATTGTGTGCAATTGATTCAATTCTATCATATGATAGGGTCTGCTTAAATATTCCGAGATAGAATAATACATGCGAGTTCTCGAATAATAGCCTAATACTATTTGTAAAGGATAAGAATCATTTGAACTGTAATAATCAGGAGGCAAGTAAATATGGATCAGCTTACTTTCATTTAAGAATCTTGACTGAATAGTATCGGTAAAAACAAACTGTTTATCAATGTCTTGACAAAACACACTTGTCTGTAATATTACAAATAACACGAGTACTATCTTTTTCATATAATCAAAGTTTAATCATTTTTATAATCACAATAAATACCCCAATATGTTATCTAAAACATTTATTATACTGTGTGCAATCATAGAAGGGAATATAGAACCTGTCTTTATTCTTAGCCAACTTAATCCAAGTCCAGCAGAAAATGTGAAAAGAAATATTCTTAATCCTTCACCGAAACTTTCCACATGCAATAGATGAGCAATTGCAAAAGGTAATACTTGTATGATCACAATTATCCAGATTTTAAAGTTTGATAAACCTGATTGCTTAACATAGTACAATACAAAACCAAAAACTGCTCCTCTCAAACAAATTTCTTCTGAAAAGCTTGGCATTGTCAACTCAAACAGGTAATATTCAAGGCCTAATTTTACACTTGGATCATCTGATAACACTGAAGTAATAAGATTCCATATGGAAAATATCACGCCAATAAAAACCGTGTATTTCAACCAATTTTTATCTTTTGGTTTTACCAGTGCCAATAGTTGCCTTGGTGCTTTAAAAAAGAACGCGAAAAGAAGTATTATTATGGCACTTACAATTTGCTGCACCCATCCCATCTTCATATCCAAGTTCAATATTTTCTGTATTTCTGAGCCAAAAATAGAAGCACATATGTAAAGAATGAAGAATATAAATGCGTAAATCAAAGGTTTCTTTCTTTCTTCAGTTAATGATGTAATGCCAATGTAATTTCTAATGTCCATTTTTTTAGTTTTTAACTCTTAATCTTATTGCAGCTAAATTCATATATTAAAACTCGATTTCTTCATGATCTTTATTTGACTTTATTTTATAACTTCATTTTTTAGATCGTCAATAATTCTTGAACTCACCCACATAATATCTTCGTTACCTCTGGCAATCCAGCGAGTAAAAAAAAGATATTTACCGTCTGGAGATACATAAGGAAAACGCTCTTGTCGATCAGAATTAATGTTCTTTCCTAAATTAATAGCCTCTGTCCAATTACCGTTATTACTCCGGAAACAGATATAAATATCGCCAAAATCTTTATCTGGGCTTAAGCGGTTGGATGAGAATAGAATGTAGCTTTCGTCGGGGGTGATAAAGGGCGTCCAATTAAATGTTCCGCCGGCCATATTAATGGATGAAGGGAGTAATTGGGGTTTTTCATAAACACCATCATTTAATTCTGAGCGATAAATGCCAAAATTATTCAAGGTTTCGAGACCTTCAGCATGTGCAAAGAAATAAAGTGTTCCTTTGTTTGTAACAGAGGGGCCATATAAATACTTAAGCTCAGGGAATCGTGCAAGCAAGTTCAGGCTTTTTGGCTCACTCCATTTCTCATTTTGTTTAGTGGACATATATAGTCCTTTATCATTTTCGGTATCCAAGGCGATAAAGTAGATTTGCTGACCATCGGGGGAAAATGCAGGCATGCCTCCAAAAGGTGACATTTCAGATTCTGTCCATTGACCCTCAATACAACGCATGGTTTTTAGGAAAACTTCTGTTTCCTTGCCTGTATGGCGTAGGTTAGATTGCCAGAAAAGTTGTTTTCCATCGGGAGAAAATGTTGGCGATCCATGTTCAATTGTGGTATCTATTGAAACTATTCTGGGAGCAAAGACTTCTGGGATTAATCCCGGAGGTGTTAAACCGAAATATGCATCTTTTGATTCATTTAAATTATTACTTTCGAAAGCATTGTTAAACCATATTTCCACAGGACAAGGAACAGAGGCATAGCTATTCTTAGGGTCTAATTTTACATTTACAATAACAGCATCTATTTTACCATCTTTATTCATATCACCCAGCGCTACTGCTGCACTATTTGAATTTCCCAAACTAAGCTTACTATCTCTAAAGTGTCCTTTACCGTCATTGTGCCAAACTTTGTTGGGGGCTCCATCGCCAAAAGGAACTTTGCCATGGCAGATAAATAAATCAGAATCACCATCGCTGTCAAAATCAGCGGTTTTTGCAGAACCGGAATTATCACCAAGTTTTTGTCCGCTATCTGTAAAGTTTCCTTTTCCATCATTAAAAAATATCATATTTCCGGCTTCACTATTACTGGCAAGAAATAAATCCATGTAGCCATCATTATCAAAATCACATAGAAGTGCATTTCGACTTACTGCACCAGAAATATCATGGCTCCTTTCAGTAAACTTCTTTTCGGCACTACCCAACCAAATTTTGTTTGCAGAATGCTTCATTGCAGGAGGAGGGGTGTGAGGAATAGCCACATAGATATCGGTAAAACCATCACTATTGATATCGCCGAAAGTATAGCTTGCCTGTCCCCAACCTCCAAGGCTTTTCCCTGTATTCGTAAAATTGCCTTTGCCATCGTTAATTAGAATTCTGTCGGTAGTTTGAGAACAACTGATAATGTCCATATCTCCATCCTTATCCACATCTACTAGTACAGACGAGTACATTAAAATATCGGAGGAAAGCTTGATTTTGAATTCGTAATGATTGTCCCCATCATTAAGATAAATGCTATCCTGGCTGACAACATCTATAAATCCATCACCGTTGAGGTCTCCAAAACTTGCAAAAATACCAGAGCCAAAGCTGAGATCTGTTTCAGAAATTTTTCCATTCCCATTGTTTAGCCATGTTTTGCCACCCAAATATGCATCCAAATGGCCATCCCCGTTAATATCTACCAGTTTGATATCCCAGGAATTAGTAGTTTGTATGTTTTGCCCATTTGTTATTAATGATACCTGAGCCTTGACAATATTAACTTGCAATGCAATTATCACAAGACCAATAGTTATTACTTTGAAAAATTTTGCGGTTAATATGTCATGTTTTTTATTCATAATTGTGTCATTATTTATTTTCTTATTCGATCAATTATTTTTGCACTCACCCAAAAAATATCCCAGGTTTTTGTATGCCGCATAAAAAACAGATACTTTCCATCAGGAGATACGACAGGAAAACGTTCAGTTAGATTAGAGTTAATCTCAGCTCCCATATTTATTGGATGTCCCCAATTATCATTTTTGTCTTTAAAACTGATATACAAATCAAGACCACCAAAACCACTTTCATGATTTGAAGGAAAAATAATATAGCTTTCATCCGGTGAAATAAACAATGGCCACCAAGATGAAAAATCCTTATAAATACTCACTGTTTTTGGATCAGAAAATTTACCGTCAGCATAATTGAATTTGAGAAATTCTTCTTTATTATTAATGAAATCCCTTCCCATATTATATGCATTACCCAATTTAGTAATTATTGGTGGACGGTCATCTTTTTCTGAATTATATGGTTTTCCTGCATTGATGGGTTTGCTCCATCCAGTTTCCGTTCTTTCAACATACCAGGCATCTATATAGCCAAAACCGCCAGGGCGATTTCTGGAATAGAAGAACAATTTGTTTCCGTCGGGAGAGAAAGTAGGCTGGCCATTCACAAGCGTTAAATCGTCCTTTATAAAATCTGCTAGTTTCGCTTTTGTCCATTTATTATTTATAAATTTAGAGAAATAGATCTGCTCAGTAACATCATTTGCAAATTTCGACCAGTAAATTTCATCACCATTAGGCGAAATTGCCAACTGACAATGCTCACGCCAACTAGTATCGGAAACGATACCAGGGGCAAAGACTTCAGGAGTTAAGCCAGGAGGGGTAAGTCCAAAATAGGCATCTTTTGATTCAAGAAAGTTTTCTTCTGTTTGAGTACAACTAACCCATATAAAGGTTACTAGTATTAGTAATGGAATATTTTTCATCTGTTTTTTTTTTGTTTTTATTGGTCAGATGGAACCGCATGATATAAAATAATCATTGTCGTGTGAGATTAATAACTATTTTAATCATGCTTGTTTCATTTTGATGAATTATTTAGTTTGGATTTTCAATACTACTTTTTTTTGGCCGTCAATTATTTTTGATAATAATGTTTTGCATTGACTCTTCAAGAATTGTGACACCTGGCAAACTATCTTTTAATTTCTCTATAGTTTGAATAACCTCGTCTTCACCATCTTTGTTGCCTATTGAAAAGTGACCAAGAATAATGTGTTTCGGTTTTATATATTTCTCAATAATTTCGATCCCGGGAGCATCAATGCCCCATAAGGATCCTCTGTTTAAAATGGCCACATCAATTTGCATATTTTTAAGACCTACTGCATCATATTCTTCAATTCCATTAACAACAGCTCCTTTCCAAACTCCTCCCGTAGCATCTCCAACATGCAATACTTTCATCCCATCCAAATCAAATAAAAATCCAATATTTTCAGTTCGTCCATCTCCTTCACTATGTCTTAACCTCAAAACTTTTATTTCAATACCATTAACCTTAGTGTCAACAGACTTATACATTTCAGGAGTAATTCCAACAATTCGCGAGCTATCAACTTTACTATTTTTATTTTCCTTCAATTTCGACGAAACGCTTTTATTACATATTATTTTTGCTTTTTTGTTTTTCGTTAAATACTCAGCCACCATGTTAGTCGAGAAGTGATCTCCATTATCATGTGTAACAAGCATAAGATCAACAGAGTTAAAAGGTTTCTCTAATTGATTGATCTTTTCTACAATTTGTTTTGATGGCAATGAATAAGAACCAAAATCTTCGTCAAAAAGGGCATCAATTAATACTGTTTTTGATGCAGATGAAACCATAAATCCCATATTAGCTATATAGGTAACTTTAATCTCAGATTTTTTCATTACCTGCTCCTTCTAATTCAATAATATCAGAATTAAAAACACTTGCTCCATTATCCATCAAAAATTTAGATACTTTAGTGCTCCCCCAATCATTTGCCAATGCCAAAGCTGTTCTATTTGTATAATCCAATTTATGTATATCTGCTCCATTTTTCACCAATAATTTGGCTATATCAATATTATTTTGCTCGGCCGAATAGTGCAAAGCTGTTCTATTCAAACTATCGACAACATTCACATCAAATTCTTTATCAAGGAGTTTATTTACCCATTCAAGATTTCCTCCTATTGCAGCAAGATGCAATAAATTTCTCCCCTTACTGTCGATACCCGATAATTCTGCCCCATTTTCAAGAAGCTCTGCTGCAATGGCTTGAAATTTATTTTTAACGGCAAATTGAAGAAGCTCATTCTTCTTCTGTTTGTCTTGCGGTAATTTTGATCCTTTCTGTTGTAGTAAATCAACTAAATCACGATTATTATTTTCAATGGCAATAAATAACGCTGATTCTTTATTGTTATTCAGAAGTTTCAAATCAGCACCTGCATCAATTAAACATTTGCTAATACTATCTAAATTGTTTTCAATTGAATAATGCAAGGCTGTATTTCCATTTGAATACTGAGCATTCATATCACAATTTGCAGCCATAAGTGCGTCATATACTTTGTATGATCTCCTGTTCAAAGCCAAGTGAAGAGCCGTCTGCTGGTTATTATCAGAATTATTTACATCGATACCCTTATCTATTAACAATTGAATGGTAGATAATTTATTAGTAAATAATGCATATTGCAATGAATTATAGCCATTACTCGACACTCGGAAATTTATATCAGCATTGTTATCTAATAACAGCCTTACTATACTATCATGCCCATAATAGGATGCTATTATCAAAAGCGTAGCCGTTCCGCTAATAGTTGAATCAACCCAAGTAACATTTTCTGCAAGTATCTTTTCAACAGTTTCATAATCACCATCTGTACAAGCATTAAATATTGATTCTTGTGGCTTGTATCCTAATTCTTTAAATGTATAAGCTATGCCATTATACACATCAATAAATGGTACATGCCCTTCATCTTCTAAAACATCTATTTTCCATTTTAAACCCTCAGGTGCTTTATTTGAAAATAGTTTTTTATAGGCAGGCATTGGATTAAGCACATGATCGTAATCATTTTCTCCATAAATAACATAAACGGTTTTATTAAAATGATATATACTATTAAAAAACTCTGTTGTTTGTCGAAGCACAAAATTATCTCCCCAACCAATCATTGGGCTACTAAATATGTAGGAAGTAAACAAATCTGGTTCCTTTACCATGATATAATTAGCAAACATTGCACTATTTGAAAATCCTGCCAAAATTCGCAATGAATCGGTCAAATATTTATTTTCCACAAAAGGAATTACCTCATTCTTAATGGAATTTAAGAACTCGTCTCCTTTAAACCCTTGCCCTCGATAACGTCTATTTTCAAAAGGAAAAACTTCAGCCCCATCTTTTTCACAAATACCAATTAAGATCATTCCTGGTATCCCATTACTCCCTTCTAAATATCTTGCTGCTGCTTTAGCACGATAAAAACTATATTTTGGAAATAATATGTATAGAACGGGGTAAGAATTCAATGAGTCATAATCTGCCGGCATACTAACAAACAGTTCTCTCGTTTCTTCAAATATTTCAGATTCGTAAGAAAGTTTTTCGCCTACGTAAAAATCTTCATCTACTTGAGAAAAAATTATAGTTTGACTACATATAAGTGCTGCTAATAAAATAAATATTTGTTTTTTCATTTCGATTTGATTTTTTTTGTTAAATCTATTTTTTCACTAATAGTAATTTTTTTATTTCCTTATATTTTGATAGCTGAGAATTGTTGACATACTCAAAATCGCTTATTTATCCAGAATACTTATTCTAGATTATTTCATTTTTAAGTAATCAAATCTTATTTATTAAGAATCTCTGCATTCCCCCCAATAAATTTCCGTTTTTCCATAGCTATATTCTGTTATTCCAGTTCCGACAATACTTTTTTAGCATTTTCATGTTTGGGGTTTAATTCTAAAGATTTTTTATAGGCTTTAATGGCGTTTTCTTTGTCACCTAGCTGTAAAAGGCAATCTCCATAACTGTCAATAGTATTGTATTCGTTAGGGTATAATTCTGTGTTTAATTTGAAGATTTTTAAAGCGTCATTCTTTTTTTCTTCGTTCATCAGATTATATCCAAAGTGATTAAACCAGGTTTCACGTAGATCATACTGAGTTGTCAGCACATCCTCATTCTTGACAAAAAGTACTATTTCATCAATGGTTTTCCCTTCATCCAGCAATTCTGTTAGTTTTTCTCATTGTTTAATGTTTTTTAGTGTTTTAATTTCATCAATTTATTCGATAATTATCTATGATCTTAGCATCCACCCAATAAATATCATTTCTACCCATACCCGGATGTTTGTATGAGTTGATAAAATCATCCATCACTTTTTGATAAGTCAGTTTCTTGTCTGATTCATTCTTTGCTATAATATGGCTTGATGTAAAGAAAAAATACTTCCCGTCCGGATCAACCATTGGGCAAAATTCACCACCGGTCTTATTAATTTCTTCCCCCATATTTTGAGGAATACTCCATTCGCCCTCGCTATTGAATGTGATGTACAAGCCATTACCGGTAGGTCTGCCATAGGTTCTGAAAATCATATAATCTTCATTTGGTGAAATATAAATATCTCCTTCCCAATATTTATTAATCGTATCATTTAATTTTACGCTTGGTTCAAAACCACTACCATTACTCCTGGCGTAATAAATATCCCGGTTATTTCCGCCTCCTCTTCCCGATGAAAAGTATAAAGTTCCTTCCTTTGTTAAGCTGGGATAAATGTCATCCTTATCTGAATTTATATCTGATTCCAAATGTTCAGGCTTAGCCCATTCTCCATTGATATTTTCAACACGCCAAATATCCCAGTCTGTTTTGGGGATTTGTAAGCTGTCGGTGGGGCGTTTGGATACATAGTACAACCATTTCCCATCGGCTGTAATAAAAGGGTCTGCTTCGGAGTATTCACCCGAAAAATTGGCTACTTCTGGTGCTGACCATTGCTGACCATCGTATTTCATGGACATAATCACAAAATTGTTGCCTGGCATAACGACAGAGAAGAAAAACGCTGTATAGTCTGGGGAAAAACAAGCATTTAATTCTGACATTCCGGTAGATACAATATTGGGAGCAAATATTTCAGGAGAAAGCTCCGGCTCTTTTTGCCCCATATATTTACCCGTTAATTTAGGAAATTCAGCTTCTTCGTTTTCATTATCCTTTTGCTCAACATTACATCCCATTGCAATAAATAGTATTAAAATAAAAAAATGGTTTTTCATGACTTTATCTTTATTAATTTTCGTTTTTACTTATTCACCAATTGAACAGATTTTCTCATATTCTCAATTAATTATTTTCATCTTCTTTTAAAATAAAATCAACAGAAGTGTCTAAATAGTAGGGCCAGTTTTCGGGGAATCCATGACCAATTTCCGGGAAGACCACAAACCGATTCCTTATTCCGTATTGATCTAATAAATATCCTAGTTTCTTTTGTTGTTGAATGGCCCAATCATTCTCCCCGCAAAGCAGTGCTACCTTAAGTCCTCTCTCTGCCGCATTTAAAAATAATGTACTGTCTAACTCGATTGGGTATACGGCAAAAGACAAGAGCAATCCTTTGGCAGGAACGCTATTGTTGAGTCCGAGTATTAAAGAGCGATAGCCACCGGCAGAAGGCCCAGCTATGATGACTTGAGTGGTGTCGACCGCATATTTTGAAATGATCTCCTGATAAATATTTACTAATGGGGCTTCCCAATTTTCATGGTCATAAGCTTTGGAAAATGAACCCAAAAAAACATCTCCCTGGCTATAGGCTACAATAAAATCTTTTTCCAGCTTTTCTGAGATATACTTGAACTGTGAATTGGGAATGTTTCCAATCCCACCATGCATTATAAACATCAAAGGATAGGTTTCATTTTTATTATAGTCTGTTGGAAGCTGAACCATAAATTCATAAGCTTTATGCCGATTAGCCGCATCCATAAGCTCCTTATTTTTCGCCATCAATGCCTCATATCCATGAAGTTTCTCTAATTCTTTGAGATAAGGAGGAAAAGCACGATCGCCTGTTCTTGTATAATAGAACAAGCCTTCATCCTGCCCGAGTTTTAGTATTTCCAGGCATTTATCGTATTGTTTCAAACTCGCATAATGGAAGGATAATTCCCAAAATATCAGATTATTTCTAATATTCATATCCTTAAATTGATCAAGGGCCTTCGTACATAAATCTATGGATTTCAGATAGTCAGTTTCATCTACTTCTTTAAGCATTTTTGTGAAACTAAGAAATTCTTTGTCCAAAGGTTTATAAGGTCTTTCCAGAATGTTTTGTGCATGCGAATTTTGAATGCATACCAGGAGGAGTGCTGCTGTTATTAGTAAATGTATTTTCTTCATGTTGATTTAGTTCTATTTATTAATATGATCAATTCATTCTTTAGTATTTCAATATTTTATGGTTTTATTTTGAGAAACTCTAAAAACCAATAACAAGCCATATTGCAACTCAACACGGTCAAATTTGCAATGAGATTTATTGGATCTTAAGCAATTTCGACGTATATACTTCATTGTCTGTTGTATGGATTTTTACATAATAAAATCCATCGTTTAATTCGGAAACATTAATTCTCGGATGAAGCATAATTAATTTCTTAGTGTAAACGACGGTTCCTTGAGCATTCATTATTAAAACCGACTCAATTTTAGCCCCATCGTACTTTATCTCACAATAGTCTTTCGTAGGATTTGGATACAGTTTAAAATGATTTTCCATATTTGCTATTTGGTCAGTTCCAGTTGATTCATCAAAAGCTCCTTCATAAACCGAATTATATCCAATCCAAGCTCCCGGTCCATTCGAGCCTCCTATAATGTAGATTTTGTTATTTAAAGTTGTAGAGCCCATGGCAACGATTTGCATAGGTAGAGAAGTACCTTCGCTCCAGGTGTTCGATACAGGATCAAAAACATCAACATCACTTAAAGTTTCATTACCTGAAATACCGCCAGTAATGATGATCTTATTGTTGAGGAAGCCTATTCCGGGATTAAACCTGACAGAAGGTAGCGAGACAGAAGTATCCCAAGTGTTAGTAGACGGATCATACACTTCTACAGTGGATGTTTGAACCCAAACATTTCCGCCATTCTGTGTGCTTCCTCCAAAAATATAGATTTTATCATTGTAAACCATGCTTGCATAGTTGTGTTTTGGTGTAGGAATAGGAGCCATCTCTTCCCATGTATCTGTTTGTGGGTCATATACTTCATTCTTGGATGAAACTTGCGAATAGTTGACCAATAATCCACCGATAATATATATTTTACCATTTACAACGGCGGCTTTTATATGTTGCCGGGCTGTGGGCATAGGAGTGAGTGTTTGCCAGGTTTCTGTCGTAGGGTCATACATTTCATTTTTATCAAGAAAACTATCACCGCCTATGGCATAAATTTTACCATCAACTGCGGCAACGCCAAGATTATAGCGTGCTGTCGGCATATTGGGTTTTTCAATCCACTCATCCGTTGCCAAATCATATTCGAAAATCATATTTGACACAATATAATCAGTGGATCCTATATCTATTTGTCCACCGATAAAGTAAACTTTACCCTGACAACTAACAGCTGATCCACTATATATTTGGGCCGGAAGTTCAGCTTTGGGGTTCCATACAATTGCCTGAGAAAATGAACTTGTTGTTATTAATCCCCAAAATAGTGCAGCAAAAATTAATTTTGTTTTCATATAAATCGTTTTATTGATTTTTAAATTTATATCAGCTTATCAATGGCCTCACGAATTTCATTATCGGTGCTTCCTTTTCCATATCCGTAAATGACATTTCTTATGATTCGATTCTCATCAAGGATAAAGAACACAGGGAAAGAACCAATGGAATAGCTTTTCAATACTTCTTTGGTCGATAACAAAAACTTGTAGTCGAAGTGATTTCTATTCATATAGGTTTTTAATACATTCGAATTTCTGCTGGTGCACTCAATGGATACAAAATCAAAATCTTCTTTTTTATAAATGGAAGGCAGTTCTTTAAGGAATGGAATGGAAGCTTTACAAGGTCCGCAGCTCACACTGGTAAATTGGATCATCGTAATTTTACTTTTTAGATCTGTTAAAGAGAAGGGTAATTGATCTCCGGTTTGCAAAGTCCAGTCGGGGGCTTCTTTGCCAATTAGCTCACTTTTCGTCTTTCTTTTTCCTCCCAATCTATAGGGTTGGATTCGATAATCCTCAGGGAAATAGTCCGAAGCTTTAAAGTCTTTTATATCAATATTATTCAGTTTATAGTCTTTTCGAACTCTAACAGAAATATTGTGATACATTTCTCTCCTCGTTTTAAAAGGAAGGTCGTTCGTTTTGTCTATCCACATTTCATAAATAGATGTATTTTCTCCAAAAGTATAGGGTGTTATTGGCATGTGGAAAGCTTTTCCAAAGAACTCCACTTGATTTTCCTCATAAATCGTAAGTTTCAAATAAACAATATCTCCCAGATCTTTTATATCCAACGATATACTATCTTCTGTTTCAAGCGCGTATTTAAGAATGCTTTCTGTATAATTAAAAAATGGTGGTGTCAAAGTCCTGATTGGCTTGGGATTTACATTAAAACTGTCAAGCACCACTCTTTTTTCGTCCTTATACACGAGCGCTCTCATTTCACCATCATAGCAGAATTCAAGAATTGAAGTATCGGAACCATTGAGTCTTACAAACTTTGAACCTATTGTTGTATCTGATGGGTAATCATACTCTTTCACAAAGGAATAATAAGTCTCTGAAGCTACAGTATCTCCCGGTGGCCAGTTCTCAGAAACGATATTGTATGTTGCAGATTCTATTGTTTCCAGATTATTTAATACTTTTTCCAAGTAATCGTTAGAAGTGTAATTTGTAGTACAAGCATTAAAAAGTAACATCGATACTGCTAAAGCTATAATGGATCGTTTTTTCATAATCTTAATATTTACTTTCTCTAATCAATTGCAATGTATATTCAAGGGTGTACTCCCTGTCGTTTAACAAATCATCCAATGTAGGTGCACAGTAATAATCAGGGAGCACACCTTGTATAGTATCATCATTATTACAGGGCATATAAACTATTGAAAGCGCCGTTACAACGGACATATTCGTTTCAGGTAACACAAACTGGTTCTGATCGCCATTACTCAAAAGGGGTTGTCCTGATTCTTCGCCAACGATTGTGGCACTCTGATAGCATTTAGCTGCAGCGGAAAAACAGGTGCCTGCCGAATAAGACCGTGGGCCTGTCAGAATATAGGTTTTCCCGGAAAAGCGATTTTCACAATCAGAACTATGTTTAGCGTATTTCTCAATAAAATAATCATCCTGAATACTACCTTTTGGTTTTTTATCTTCAATAAATTCTTTTGTCAAGTCACTTACTTTGGTTTTTTTCATTTCCATCATATTGAATGGCTTATCTGTAAAATAAGTTATCAGGGAGTCAGCAAGATCAGTAAGCCCTCCACCAATAAGATTGTCAATGATCAAATGATTAATTTTTTTCTCAGAGATTATGGTGAAAGCAGAATCCATGAAATGCATGAAATCTTGCGGTGGAAAAAACATTCTTTTATAAATATAGGCGATGTCATCATCATAAAAGCGTAACTCAAATTTTGGTTTTGAAGCCTCCTGAAAAGCATTCCAATTAGTACCTTTTAGATGATATTTAGATTTATTTACAGTAATACTAAAATCAGAAAAAGAGCCATAAACCAAAGCCATAAAAACATGAAAACTTTCTTCGAGCTTTTTTGCTTGATAAGCCTCTTTTTCGCCAGGAATATACTTGTACAGCTTATGGATGATCGTTTCTGAAGAAATTCCATTGATCTTGTCAATAAGTGAGCCTTTAACGAGCGTTTCATTTTCAGAGAGATTTTCTTTGATGTAAAGTGCGTTGTTGTAAATAATCACTTTAAAAGGAAACAATGGACTATCTTCTTTATCGTATAATGGTCCATTATATAAAAGTGTTGTATGACCATCAATAGAAACAATGGGTTGCATTATCCTAAAAAAATCCAACTTAGACATGGGTTTGGTGATACTCTTCTTAATGCTGTCTATACTGCTTTCTAGGTTAGTTGCCTTGTAATGGACTTGAAATGTGGGATGAATATCCTTCATTTTGGAAATCAGGGTGTCAATATCTGCTTTGACTTGCCTTGGTTCAAAAAGTTGTTCAGTGTTATTTTGTCCAAAGAAAACTACCGGAATAATTAAAATCCAAAGAATAAGTGTTTTTCTCCTGTTTGTTTTAAATTTCATTTTTTTCATATTCTTATTTTTTATTATTCTTTACTTTGAGTTCATCAATTATTTCTGCGCTCACCCACATAACATCCTCATTGTATTTGGAAACAAATCGTGAAAAGAATAAATATTTGCCATCTGGTGTGACAGAAGGAAAACGTTCAGGGCGTTCAGAATTTACTTCTTCGCCCAATGAAACGGGGCTTGTCCAGTCTCCATCTACATTTCGGAAACTAATGTATATGTCGCCAGTATCATTTTTGTCTTTAGCTCGGCTGGAAGAAAATAAGAGGTAGGACTCATCGGGAGCAATAAAAGGAGTCCAATTACGTATCTCTCCCGGAATGTTTATACTACCTGGAAGCAATTCAGGCTGAGCATACTCACCATCAATTAATTCAGAACGATAAATGGCGAAATTATTCCAGTATCCTTCTGCATGGCCCAAAAAATAGAGCGTACCACTGTTTGTAAATGAATGATTATATACTGCTTTTATTTCGGGAAAACGCTTGATAAGATCCATGCATACTGGCGAACTCCAGGACTCACCTTCTTTTTCTACAAAATGGGGGCCGTCTTTTTCACCATTTTCTTCACCAAAAGGAAGGTAATAAAGCCGATAGCCATCAGGTGAAAAAACCGGACTACTGTCATATGGTGATATCTTTGGAGCTGTCCACACATTTTTTTCACGTCTCATGGTCAAGCAAAGTATTGTTTTCTGATTTGCACTATTAACTTGCCAGAATACTTCATTGCCATCAGGAGAAAATGTTGGCGATCCATGTTCAATTGTTGAGGCTATTGATACGATCCCAGGGGCAAATACCTCTGGTATGTTTCCAGGAGGAGTTTGACCGAGGTAGTCACCTTTTAGATGGGTTAATTTTTGTGAGGAATATTCCTGCAAAGCTTTCTCTTTAAGCGGCTTAAGTATTTCTGCACTTACCCAATACACATCCATAACAGTATCTGCTTCGTGACGTCTAAAAAACAGATATTTTCCATCGGGCGAAAGGGAGGGGTTGCTATGGTGAGCCGTTGCATTATTGACTTTAGCACCACAGCGATTCATATTGATAGGTATAGTCCAATTATCATCTCCTTCATTAAAACTTATATAGAGAAGCCCATCTCTAAGCGCGCGATAGGAACCAAATATAAGATAGGAACCATCAGGGGCAATAAAGGGGCTGTAGTCAAAATAGAGGGAGTTCATCAACAGTCCAAGATTCTCTGCTTGCAAAGATTGATCGGGTAGGCGGTTTATCCTCCAATTATCAATTCCGCCAAATCCTTCCGGACGCCTGGAAGAAATATAAATAACTCCATCGGCGGATTCAGTAATATTGCCCTCATAAGCATCAGAATTGATGGGGGCTGGAAGTTTTTCAGCTGCGCTCCATCCATCAGAAATACGGTTAATCATCCAAATATCACCCTCTTTATTGAAGTAGAGTTTTTGTCCATCCGCCGACAGAAGAGGATCACTAATATTCTGGTTTAATGAAAACGGAGCTTCTGTCTGTTCTGTCCATTTGTTGTTATCAAATATGCTTTGATAAATTTTGCAGGAAACTTGTCTGTCTTTTATTTCAAGTACTCCAAAGTAACACTCTTTGCCATCGGGATTGAAAACAATGTTGGATTCCAAACGATTGGACAAAGAAATAATACCAGGAGCAAAAACAACAGCTGAATCGCCAGGAGGAGGCTGATTGAAATAGTATTCCCCTAAGGTTGATTTTTCATCATTCTTAGTTGGCATATGCCAAGTTTGCAATTCTTCATTGAAAAGGATCGCTTCAGGATAATTTTGTTTTATTAATATGCTGTCGAAAATAGGTGTTGTAAAATGATAATGAATGGGAATAATGTATTTACCTCCGATACCTTTGGTCACAAACTGTCTGGAAATGGAATCACTAGTAAGGTAGAAATGTTGAATAAATGAAAGATCAATTTTTCTTTCTTGTAGCTGAAGTGATTGAAACTCTTCAAAAGTAAATTGATCAAAGTCAACATCGCCGGTATGAAAAAATGAGATTCCGTTTACAGTAATCAGGAAACCGTTGTTTATTATTCTTGAATCTGGACCATGAGGAAGGTAAAAGGCTTCTATCTTGATGTCTCCAATTACCTTACTCTCAGGTTTTTCTTTTGTTGGGTTAAATCCAATCCAACGATTGGTTGAATCAGTGAGAACATTAATCAATTGTTGAGTTGATGCAAAAACTGTTTTCGGATTGTTTTGCATATATTGCTTTACCATATCCAAATCAACATGGTCACCATGAGCATGGGTCACCAAAATTAAATCCACATCATCGAAAGGAACCTTAGCATTTATTAGCTTATCCTGAATTTTCTGAGGCAATATATAATCGCCTTCAAAACCTTTGAAAAGGGCATCGATAAGTATTTTTTTATCACCAATATTTATTAAAAACCCAGAATTTCCAACATAGCTAACATCAACCTTGTTTTGTTGAGCATAGGTTGAAACCGTAAAATAGCTCAGTATTAGAAATACTATTATTGCTGTTCTTTTCATATTTATTTTTTATTATTCAGGAGTAATTTTTAAGTTTTTAAAATATCCTTCAGAATTATTTCCCACCCAAAACCCTATCCAACCTTCTCTTCGTGAAATCAGTTGTTCGATAGTTAAAGATGGTTTCTTTGAATGGTTCACGAATACATTCACATTAGGGTATTCAATGATTATGGTCACGTGAAACCAATCTACGGGTTCTGGAACTGGAGATATGGTGTTTTCATATATTTCAGGATGCTCTCGTCTTAGTTTATACCAAGGATATTCAGGATGAGATATGTATTGGACAGCATGTGTATTTCTATCTGGGTTATTAAAATTAAATGGACGAAAATATATGGCTTCATAGGTGCTATCGTTTAAACCATGAAAAGCCAATCCCACAAAACTTTTCCCGCGCTCATCTTTTCCTTTAATATCAAGCTCAATTCTTCCATTTGTAAATAGGGGTTCTTTAATCCAATATAATCCATTTCCAGGTTTTCCATCTAAATGAACTTCATTACCAATATGAACCTCTCTATTATGCAAAACCCATAAATTGGAGTCATTAGCTTTTGATAAATGAGGGATTATCTCATTTTGTTGTGCAAATAACGATGAACCAAAGCACAATTGAATAATGACTAAAAAGAGCTTAAATGTTTTCATTTTATATTATTTTTTCAAAAGGATATTTATTTCATGTCCATTGTGTCATTAACCATATTACTTATCAATAATCTCCCCTTCATAAACCTCAGCGTAGTTATCCCAATTGGGGTTGCCACCTACTGTTCCACCTATTACATATAATTTATTCTCGATTGTGGTACATGCAAAAAACACATTTTTTATGGGTAGTGGAGTTGTTTCTATCCATTGGTCAGATTTAACTTTATAAATAAAAACCTTTTTTGAGGTGTCTTCCTTACCATCTATCAAGGTCTGCCCACCTAGAACAATGATTTCTTTGTTCACCACAACAGCAGCTGTTCCAAATAGCAGTTTTGGTAAATCATTGATATGTTTCCATTTATTTGTTTTGGTATTGTAAGTCTCAACAGTCCATACATCTCCCCAAATATCTTCTTTTGCACCTGCACCCCCTATTACATAAATGAGAGAATCAATAGTAACAACAGAAGCATTTTGCACTAAATAGGGAATTTCTGTTTTTTCTGACCATGAATCAGTTGGTACATCGTATACTTCATGTTTTTGTGTGATGTTTTTCCAAGAAGTGAGTCCTCCGGAAATGTAAATTTTATTTTCATAAACGCCACAGTTGATATGCTGACGTGCAGTGGGCATTGGGTTGAGTAGTTTCCAGCTATTGGTTTTTGGATTGTATTCTCGATTAGCATCTTGAAATTGATCCCCTCCAATGGCATAAATTTTTCCATTTACAGCTGCTAGTGCAAAATTTGTTGCGGGGGCTGGAATATCTGCCAGTTTTGTCCACTGATTCTTTTGAGGATTGAATTTGTAAAAAGACGCACTGCTTCTAGTAGTTTTGGTACATCCTGCCACAAAATAGACTTCATTGTTCAGGCTTACGGCTTCTCCGCCACTATAAGCTTCCGGTAGAGATGCTACTTCTTTCCATACAATTGTTTGAGCGAAGCATGAGCAAATAAAAAAACAAAACAATGTGATTATAGCTACTTTTTTCATCGTTTTAGTGTTAATCTATAACTAAGTAATTAGCTGATTACAGAAAGAGAACAATGGCCTTGCCATTAACTAAATACTTAGTTAATACTTTTATACTGTGTTCATATTGTTGATATAATTAAATCAATTGCTATGCCAATGACCGTAAAATACAGGATAAGAACAACATAGACCTATTCTGGAAGAGGTATACAGAAATTAGTGTAAAGATATCTTACACTGAGTGTATGTATATTTTACAGTTATCGTCCCTTAGTTAATTAATCTAACGAAGTAAGTTTAGATGAAAAGCTTTGAGTGGCAATGAGGAAGGTTACGAAACCGATTTAATAAGATTGTTCTTGAATAGATTTGGTGATGGGAGACTTAACATCTCCTGTATGTTTAGTGGTTTTGGTTTCGATGAGCATAATGGAACATTCGTCTTTAGCAATAGGCCACTACAAAGCTAAACATCAAGTGGCAGTCTATTCTTCTTGTTTCGTAAAATATAAATACTTTAAATATTGTATATAAAGCCTGTAATTATTTCTGTTAACTGGCTTTGTTATATATGAAATTTTGAATAGAAAGGTAATAATACAAGGTAATATAACTATACAAGCATATAAAGGAGTAGGATAAGCATACATTTTCATATATTCTGATATGATGATATATGCCCCAGAACTAGCGAAAACGAAGGCTATCAATACCTGGATGGTAAATTCTTTAAATAATGCATTTTATCAAAAAGCTATGAGAAACTTGAATACTCAAAGTATTTAGTTACTTAAACTCCTTCCATCTGCTACTTTTTATATGCTTTTGTGTTGAGTGCTAGGATTTAATATTATCATTCCATAAAAATTTTTTCATGAATACTTTTTCCATCTATGCTAATACTTATAAGATAAATACCTTTCGGATTGCCAGTAATATCAATTGTTGCATCTGTAATATTTTGGAAAGTATTTGATAATATTTGTTTACCTTCAATATTGGTTATTTCAACAATTGCATTTTTATATGGTTGTTCACCAAACGAAATGCTCAATATACCTTTTGTTGGATTGGGAAAAATCTGGATGTTTTGCTCAATAACATGAATGACTGAATTTGTTGGATTTAATAGCTCATCAATAAAAGCAGTGCTCACCCAATATATGTCGCTTTTATCTCCAAAATCGTTGTACCGACTGAAAAACATATACTTTCCATCAGGCGACAGCGACGGACAAGTCTCTAAATATGTAGTATTTATACTACTATCTAATTTGATTGCAGAATCCCATGTTATTCCATCGATATTTTTAAACCTAATGTAAATATCGCCGCTTGCATTATAGAGGAAAAAAGATTCGTCAGAGGATACGTAAGGATGAGTGCCGCTTGTAATTTTTTCGCCAGCCTGATAAATTCCATTAACTTTTTTTGAACAGTAGGAACTAAAATCACTTATTTTGGTGTAAAACATATTCCCTTTTTCAGAGAAACTAGACCACATAACATCATCGTCATTTACAACTGAATTTAATTTGCTTGCTTCTCCCCACTCTAATTCAGTTTTTGTCACATAAAATAATTGCTGTTTGTTCGCATCTTCTGAAGTAAAAAACAAACTATCGCCTGTCTGTGCATAAAATGCTTCATACTCCCAAATATTACTATTTCTTAGGTTTGCAACTTGTGGCGAAGACCATGTATCACCATCCTTAACAATTCTCATTAAGCCATCACCGGGCGATGAACAAGTAAAGAAAATTTCTTCTCCATCCGGTGAAACAGCTAATCCATATTCATACCTATCACTTAATGAAACAATACCAGGGGCAAAAATCTCTGGAACATCTGTTGGTGGAGTTTGGCCTAAATAATCAATCGTTATTTCTTGTGAAATCAAATTCATGGAAATTAATCCCAATGCCAGTAAACTAAAAATATTTTTTGTTCTCATTTTTTACAAGTTTGAAATTAGTACTTTGGTATAATTGATAATGAACTCAACTTTGCGCCCAAGGGCAGCTCGTCTAAAAACCCAACGAAATGCCAATATTCCGAATAAATACAAGCTCTTTTAATGGATGGTAATGAAATATTATATTTTAAGAAAAATAGGAATGTATTAGATCGTTTTTCATAGAGTAGTATTTGATGATCATTAGATCGAATAAAATAGATATGATTTCTGAGGTAGGTTTTCACTACTTCGGAACCTAATTGGTTGATAAAGTTTATGATGGCAATGATTAGAATAAAAGCAGCCAAACCGATTGCCAAACCTGGGACATTAATAAACAGCAACATGGGACTGTGCTTGAAATTCCTAATGCATATCTTTATTTGATTCATGCAGTATAATTCTTTCTATTCTTCTTTTAATATTTGAATGATATTGGTTCTGGCAGCTTTGTTTACATAATAAATCACAGCCATGGAAACCACCAAATAGGTGATGATGCCAGGCAAAATAAAAATCCAAATATTTAATGGTGTCTTATAAGCATACTGCTCTAGATATTTACTTACCACAAAATAGGAAGGTATAATGGCTATAAGAAATGCCCATAACACTTGATAAGAAAACTCTCTAAACAATGAATATTGAATAGACCGAATGGAAGCTCCATAAAGTTTTTTCAAGCCAAGCTCACGTTGTTTGCTACGAATCATAAATAGGCTCAAACCAAACAAACCTGATAAAGCAATTAAACAAATGATCAAGGTGATGATGGCAATCACATGGGTATAAAGTTTCTCCTGCTCATAAAGCTGAGATAATGTTTCATCGAAAGTTCGAACCGATAAATTTCCAACTTTTCCAGTTTCCTCACATTGCTTCTTTGCATCATCTATGATATCAGCTTGTGAATTGGGCTCATGCTTTATAGCAATTTCAGAAAGATATTTTTTTGTTCCTAGTTTAATGACTAATGCTGGAATCTCTCTATGCATAGAATGAAAATGAAAATCTTTAATAATCCCAATTACTTCCTTTCCTATTACTTTCTTTCCAAGGGGATCTGTCAAACCCAAACTTTCAACAGCGGTTTCGTTCAAGAGAACAGCATTCTTATCTGAAGTGAATTGTTTTGAAAAGTATCTGCCTTCTATGAGTTTAAAATCAAAAACCTCTAAAAAACCATGATCCACTCCCATTGCTTCAAGCAAAATTTCTTCCTCAGGTTGATCAAATCGTGGCACCATAAAACTCATAGACGAATTTGTAGGAGGACCATCCATAGCTAAAGCAGCTTTTCTTACATTTGGATTTGCAAGTATTCCATCTAGAAAAGCTTGTGTATTTCCCGATCCACGGGGAAGGTTTAATATGATAATATCATCTTTATCAAAACCCATGTCTTTCTCTTGACTATAGTTCAATTGCAGCCTAATCGCAAAAAGAATAATGAGAAGTGAAATCACAATACATAACTGAAAAATTATTAATGATTTTCGAAAAACGCTCTTCGTCGAAAGCTTTTTATACTTGACTTTCAGCACATCAACAACAAGGAGATTGGAAAGCTTATAGGAAACATATATACCCGACAAAAGCCCAATCACAATACTTAATAGTAAGAAATAAGGAAAATAACTAAAGAAATTCAGATTGACAAAATCAAGTGGAATCTTTAAAAGGGAGGTAATATCTGGAAGAAATATCTTAAACAATAAGATACTTAATGGTAAAGCCAATAGGGAAAGAATAATGGACTCCCCAAGGAATTGTTTCTTTATATCTTTGGGTTTTGCGCCCATTACCTTTCTTATTCCAATTTCCTTATTTCTGTTGATGGATAAAGCCGAATTAAGTATGATATAATTTGCTGAAGCTACAAAGATGACCAATAGTGCAAGTATTAAAAGAACATATAACACTTCAAAATCCATATAATAATCAATATAGAGTTCTTTATAAGAATGGATTTTCAATTCTATTTTTAAACCTTTTCCAGCCACTCTAGAAAGGAATCCCTCTAATTTTGAATTTAAATTATCAATATCTGCATTTGGTGATAACAGGATATAGGTAAACCAATCTCTCCTGGTCCAATTATCCATAATATCCTGCTTATCCTTTTCATCGCTATAGCGTTCGAAAAAATTAAAAGCATTTTCTTGATTCACCATATAGCTCGGACGAAAAGTAGAATTTAAAGGAGTATCCTTAAAAACAGCCTGAACGATGAAAACTAATTGGCCATTCCTAGTATTTATTTTTAATGATTCACCAACAGGATTTTTATCCCCAAAATACTTCTTCGCCATTTCTTCAGAAATAAGAATAGAGCTTTTATCTGATAATAAAACTTCCTGCCCATTTTGTGAAAGCAATGGAATTGAAAAAACATCCAATATATTTTCATCAACAGCATAGAATTCCTTTGCATTGAAAACCTCATTATTATGTTCAACTTTTACGCTCTTCAAATAACTATATTTAGTAGCAGTCTCAATCTCTGGAAATTCATCACATAAAGTTTGAGCCACTTTATAGGCAACTCGAGAACGAGACATTTGGAAGTCCGTCAAGTATGATTCCACCAGATAAATGTCGTCAATTTTTTCGTGATGCTTATTAAAGCTGAATTGAAATAGTATATAAACAAGGGCATTATATGCAATAAATAGAGCAATAGATAAACCAATCAAGTTTATAAGGGTGAAAAAACGGTTCTTCCACAAATGCTTAAATGCTGATATTATATAGTTTAGTATCATGTTTTATATTATAAGCTATTCATATCTCAATGCTTCAATTGGATTTTTTCTGGCTGCTTTGATGGTTTGCCAACTCACTGTTATCAATGCGATAACAAAAGCTATTGCAGCTGACAAAAGAAATATCCACCAGGAGATATCTGTTTTATAGGCAAAATTTTCTAACCATTTTCTCATGGCAAAATAGGAAAGTGGAGTGGCCAAAATAAAGGATACCGAAATCCAAATCACCACATCTTTAAGCAATAATAATAGTACTTCGCTAATGGAAGCTCCATTCACTTTTCTAATGCCAATTTCTTTTGTTCTTTGTTCTGATATAAAAACAGAAAGCCCAATTAATCCGAAACAGGCTATTAAGATGCTGAGGATGGAAAAAGTATTGATGAGCTTTAGTAAAACGCTTTCCGATTCATATTGTTCTTGCACTTCTTCTTGCATGAAATGATAGCGTACAGGTTGACCAGGAAAAACCTCAGCTAGCTTCTGTTTAACTAATTTGATCAAACGATGGGCTTCATTATGGAAGAATTTGACCAAAACAAAACGAAATCCCATTCTTTCATCATCAGGAATATGGAAAGCAAAACTTTCAATATTGTGATGTAAGGATTCATAATGAAAATCTCCGATGACGCCCAATATTAAGAACTCTTGCTCCCCCCTATCTTCCGCATTCTCGTCAACAGGAAATTGACTACTGCTGATTTGTTCTTCACTATACTTTTGCTGCAATTGATGATAGAAAGTCTCATTGATATACCATCCTCCTTTTGCCCTTTCTTTATCGGGATGAAAATATTGAATAACAGGGATATCTAATGTTTCTAAGGCATCAGCCTCAATAAATCCAAACTTAAAAGGAAAGGAATCCTCGGCATTAGAGAAAGTCATATCTTGTAGTCTATAGCCCGGATAGTGACGAACAGCTGCAGCACTGATTACGGCTTTATCATTTTTCAGTTCTTGTTTTAATATGTTTATTTTTTCATTATTTTGAGGAACTTTAATCACCAAAGTTTGCTCACTATTATAACCCAAGTCTTTATTTTGGATAAAATCTATTTGTTTATTGATCAGCAGGGTAAAACCAATCAGGCCTATTACAGCAGTAAACTGAAATATCAATAAAATGACAGCAAACTTCCTTTTGCTTTTCAATTTAATCTCAGATAATAATGATTCTTTCTTCACTAAATCGGAGGAGGCTATCAATGAAATAATCAAGCTTAGCAATAAAAGACTCAGCAGACATAAGGAGATGAAGTTAAAGGAGAAGAACGAGATTTTAAAGTCGCCAAAATAGTCTGCTCCAAATAATCCTTGAAAGGAAGCCAAAAGATATATCGCCAGAATCAAACTGAAGAATACAGAAATAAATATTTCCGAAAAGGTTTGAAATAGTATCTGATTCTTAAAAGCACCCATCGATCGCATCATAAAGTTGGCTTTGCGATAGAAAGAGGCTTTAGCAATGTGCATAATCACGAAATTTAAGATGGCTAAAGCCAGTATCAAATACCCAATGATGATTAAAACCTGATGAGAAGATTCACGAACGGTTGGCTTCATTTCTCCTGTTAATCCTGCAGTAAAGTGTATATCGAAAATAGGCTGTAAATGAAAATTAAAAGCCTCCATTGGAGGGCCAGGAGCGTTTTCAAGTCGAACTTCAGCTCGTTCCCTCAGACCCGACTCAAAAACCTCTATATCTGCACCTTCGCGAAGTTTTAAATAGATAGCTGCAGCAAAAACCTTACGGGATTTCACAGCCTCTACTGTTGGTGAAAAATGACCAGATTGCGAAAACAAAACCTCATACGATAGATGAGAATTCATGGGCATCTCTTCTACTATTCCTCCCACCGTAAAAGCAATTAAGCTATCCTGATGCGCACTAAAAGACCTCACAAATACTTGCTTTCCAATAGCGCTCTCTTGTGGGAATACTCTATCAGCCATTTTTTGTGTAAGAAAGACCATATTGGGCTCATCAATACTTCTATAATCTCCCAAAATTAAGGAAATGGAATAAAAATCAAGAAAGGAGGAGTTTATAAAAATAGCATGATCTATTTTATACTTCTCTCCCTCCACATCCAATTCTTCAATGGAATGATAAGTATGACAAGTGGTGGAAGAAATCACATTTACATCCTCCTCAATAACATCTTGAAGGGCAGCAAAAGTGCTGGTATTATAGTTGCCATCTCCAAGTCTAGAGACCAATCTATAGGCGTTTTCTCCATTTTCGATAAACCTATCATAACTGGCATGATGCGAAGTATAGGAGAAAATAGCCAAGGCCACAGCCATAGCCAAACTCAATCCCATAATACTGATGATAGAATAGAGTTTGAAGGACCACAAACGCTTTATCGACAAGCTAATACTTTTTATGAGCATCATATTTCTAGTTAATTTTTTTGATTATCAATCATTATTTCTATTTGATTATTCGTAACGTAAAGCCTCAATTGGATTTCTTCTTGCTGCTAAAAAGGTTTGCCAACTTATGGTTATTATTCCTATCAGAAAAGCCATCATTCCTGCAAATGCAAAAACCCACCAATTAATTTCTGCTTTATAAGCAAAGTTCTGTAACCATGTGTTCATAGCATACCAAGCAATGGGAACAGCAATAACAAAGGCAATGAGCACCCATTTTATGAAATTATAATTTAACATTTTCACCATTTCAAAAACAGTGGCTCCATTTACTTTTCTAATACCTATTTCTTTCACTTTACTATTCATGAGCAAAAATGTAACTCCAAATAAACCTAGCATAGATATGAGTATAGATATGCAAGTAAATAGAAACAAAATAGTGGCCGTTCGCTTTATCTCAGCATACAAACTTTCAAATTTTGTATTCATAAACGAGTAATGGAAAGGAACATCGGGTAACACGCTATACCACAAAGTTTCTATCTCGTTTATCGTTTTCTGAGTTTCACCCGGCATTAATGCTATGGATAGGGAGTAAAAGCTATCAGCCCATTCTTTTGAGATGATTAATGGAGGTATTTTACTGTATATCAATCCTACATGGAAATCTTTTACCACCCCAATAATTTCATAATTGCTATTTCTAAACATTGATTTTCCGACAGCATTCTCCCAATTCATCTGTTTGGCTAATGTTTCGTTTATGATAAACTTTTTGGTGTCGCTGTTAAGCCCTTCTCTAAAATTTCGGCCTTCCAATAATTCCAATTTGAAAGTATTAAAGAAGTTATCATCTACATAGAGCGCGTTAAACATTTGATACTGCTCTGAACCCTCAGGTTGATAGCCATTAGCGGTAGTCTCTAATCCAGGAATACCAAAACTTGCTGATGCATTTACCACACCTGGTATTTTTTTTATTTCGTCTATGAGCATTCCTTGTTTCGCACCAATAGAACCATGAGAAATATTAATAACATGCTCCGCTTTAAATCCCAAATCCTTATGTAATGCATAGTTTAATTGCTTATTAACAATCAGTATGGAGGAGATAAGAACAATAGAAATACAAAATTGAAATGCAGAAATATAATTCAGTCTTCTACTTCGAAAGGGCGTTGAGAAAGAACTAATTTCGTCAATGCTAATGATTTTCTTTTTGTAATTTACAAATTGGATAAAAGCAGTAATACTGCTGATGACGATAATCGCCATTATCAACATGAAAATATTTTCCTTCAACTGGAAGGATATAAAATCAGTTTGGAATAACTGAAAAATGGGATTCCTCAACACATAGATGATCATCGCCGAAAGCACTGCTGCAATCATAAATAGCAGAAACGATTCTATAAAAAATTGTTTGGCAATGCCAGATTCTTCATATCCAAAATAGTGTTTAATACGAAACTCCTTTAAGCGGAGGCTTAATACTCCACTTGAAATAAAAAGATAATTAATGATGGCTATCAGAAGGATGAGAACTCCAATAAACAGAAGCAGTAAAACTTGTTTTCCATCTTTGCCATTACTATCCCAATCCACATCAGAGAACAAGTGTATTTGTGCTAAAGGCTCCAGATAAAATTCACTGAAAAAACCTGAATCTTCATCCTTTTTATTTATCTTTTCCCATAAAAAATCGGGTAATCTTGCTTCTACTTTTGATTGTAAATGTCCTGAATAAAGCTTGACAAAAGTATGAGCAGATATTCCACCATCCCAGCCAACATATACATCGGGTGAATGGATTAATATTTCCATGGGAAAAACAGCATTGAACTGAATGTGAGAATTTAAAGGAATATCGGCTACAATTCCGGTAATGATATAGGAATTATTGTCATACTCCACAAGATTCCCTAATGCATTCTCCTTTCCAAATAATCGCTCTGAAACTTTTTGTGTAAGCACAATACTATTCTTACCTGCTAGGACTTGCTTTGGCTGCCCTTGGATGATATCGAAAGAAAAAAACTCGAATAAATTGCTATCAGCAAAAATCACATTCTCAAGAGTAAGCTCTTTATCGCCATACTTAAGCGTATTTTCATGCCAATTGTTCCGTATCCTGACCACCTCTTCAATTTCTGAAATTTCATTTTTTAAAGCAGGGCCATAGGGCATTCTAATCGAAGGGCTAATATTTCTTGCTTTTGGGCTTGTAGCTATTTCATTCACCCTAAAAATTCGATCCTTATCTTTATGAAAACTATCGAAAGAGTATTCAAAACTAACATATAAGATAATAACCATGGAGCAGCTTAAACCTAACACCAATCCAAATAGATTGATAAAGGAATAAATTTTAAAGTTTTTAAAACTATAAAAAGCAGACTTAATCATATTTATCATCATTGTGTTCTTTCATTAAGGTTCCTTTATTCGTATCTCAAGGCATCAACAGGATTTCTGCGAGCAGCTTTAAAACTTAATCCACTTATGGTCAATAAAACCAAGGCCAAAGAAATAATCCCTGCTAAAGCAAATATCCACCAGCTAAGCGCAGATTTATAGGCGAAATTTTCGAGCCACCTGTTCATTCCATAAAATGCAATTGGAGTTGCTATGACAAAGGATACCGCCATCCACTTGATAAAACTCATGTTTAGTAATTTGATCACTTCAGGAATGGTGGCACCATTTACTTTGCGAATACCAATTTCCTTTGTCCGATTAGCCATCATAAAAGAAGCCATTCCAAATAATCCTATGCTGGCTAGAAAAATAGCAATGAATGCAAAATAAGACATCAATTTAAAAGTCCTTTCATCTTTCTGATAAAGTTGCTCCACTCTTTCATCTAAGAAGTGAAAATCAAACATTTCATCGGGATAGATTTTTTGACTCGTTTCTTTAAGGATATTGATGGCATCGCCAGCATTGGACGAATTGAGTTTTACAATAAGTCGGGAACACCAATCTTGATTAATAATGAAAAACACAGGCTTAATTTTATCATGAAGAGATTCAAAATGAAAATCGCTAATAACTCCTACAATTTCCCTATTAGCATATGGCCAATGACTGAAAATCTTTTGTCCTATTGGGTTTCCTTGAATGCCTAAAAAATTGACAGCTGCCTCATTTAAAATCAATGATTCGGTAGCATCTGTTTTTAGTTGATCAGAAAAAAGTCTTCCTTGAGTTGCTTCTATCCCGAGCGTTTTAAAATAATCAAATTGCACATGTACAATAGGAAGCCTAGTCCACTCTGCTTCTTCTGTTAATTTAGCTGCTCCCCAATTATTTAGGCTACCAGAAGGAACACGACTTGCTGTTGAAACACTCTTCACCAAACTTTGTTCGAGAAGCATTTGTTTGAGCGAAAGATATTTTGCTTCATCACCATAATCATTCACATTGGCAACAAGAACATATTCTTTATCAAATCCTAAGCTTTTATTTTGAAGGAAACTTATTTGTTTCAGCATAACCAAAGAACTGGCGATTAAAACAATGACAATGGTAAACTGAGCTCCCACTAGAATCCTCTTGATTTGAAATCCAGAACCCATACTTCTATCATTTGATTTCATCACTTTAGTAGGGCTATAGGAAGACAAAACAATTGCAGGATACCAACCTGCTAATATGCCAAGGATGAACACCATACTTACAAGGCTTAATATCATATTTGGACTGATTAGCATAGAAAATACAATGGATTTTCCTGCCAATATATTAAATAGCGGCAAGCTCATCCAAACCAATATTAAGGCAATACAAAATGAGATAAAAAACACAATCATCGACTCTGAGATAAATTGCTTAGCCAACTGAATACGTGAGGCTCCAAAGGTCTTTCGAACACTAATCTCTAGAACTCGTTTTGTTGCATTTGCCGTCAAAAGATTCACATAATTAAAACTAGCAATCAGCAAAATTAGCAAACCAATGGCTGAAAAAATCAACACATAAACAATGCTATTCTGAGGTTGAATGTCGTTTGACATATGAGAAGAGTAGAGATGGATATCTTTTAGATTTTGTAGCTCAAAAAATGGTAAAGTCTCATCGCCTCTTTTATCTTTTATTAACTCAGAAATTATTGCTTCAGTTTCCGGTTTTGAAAACTGATCTTGCATCTCAAAATAAACCAGGAAATTTTGCCAACCCCAATCATTCATACTTTCTTCGCCAAACAAATTATTGGCACCTGCTAATGAGATTAGAAAATCATATCTAAAATGTGAATTTTGTGGCATATTTTCAAAAACTCCTGTAATGGTGCCTTTATATTCATTATTGAGTATTAATAGTTTGCCCATTGGGTTTTCATTTCCAAAATACTTTTGTGCCACTTTTTCTGAGATTACAATAGTTTCGGGATCATTCAAAGCCGTTTTGGCATTGCCAAATTTAAATTTGAAGGAGAACATTTGCAATAAATCAGCATCCACAAAAACAGCTAAGGGTTCGCTAAATTTTAGCTCTTCATGTTGAACAGCCATATCTCCCCTAATCAAAATTCGAGCGGATTCCCTTATTTGTGGCAGTTTATCGGCTAAATAATTAGCAGCTTGAGGTGCCTGATAAGGGTCCTCTTTATTGCATAATCGATAAATGTTATCTGCTTTCTGATTATAACGATCATAGCTAAATTCATGCGAAACATATAAGAACAGCAGAATGACTACTGCCAAACCAATAGAAAGGCTCGAAATACTAATAATAGAGTATATCCTGTTTTTAGTAAGATTTGCAAATGCAATCTTTATGTAGTTTTTAATCATGACATTGTTTTTAAATGATTAACTATTTTTTTTCCTTGGTTTTACTGTTTTTGATGCCTCTATGCTGAAACATCAAATCTGTCATATCTCTCTTTATTCTTTTAATATTTTTATTTTTTAATGATTTAATAGCTTGTCTATTCTTTCATTTCCTCCTTCTCTCATTCTATCTTTTTCTCAAAGGAGTGAATGATTCAATGTTTGAATGATTTAATAGTTTGTCTATTCTTTCATTTCCTCATTCTCCATTCTCTCATTCTCTCATTCTCTCATTCTTCCTTCTTCTCTACTCATACCTCAAAGCCTCCACTGGATTTCTACGTGCTGCTTTAAACGATTGCCAGCTCACGGTAAGAAGTGCAACGATGATGGCGAAAATTCCGGCAAAAACAAATACCCACCAGTCGAGTGTTATTTTATAGGGGAATTTTTGAAGCCATTTATTCATTGCATAATAAGCGATAGGACAAGCTATAACAAAGGAAATAGCCACCCATTTTATGAAGTCAAGATTCAGTAATTTAATAATCTGGAATACTGTGGCTCCATTTACTTTCCGGATACCAATTTCTTTTATTTTTTGAAGATTGTAAAATACCGACATGGCGAAAATGCCCATCACGGAAATGAGAATGGAAAGCATCGCAAAATAACTTACAATGGTAGCCGTTTTTTTTTCGCTGTCGTACCAGCTTTGAGTGGTTTCGTCTACAAAACCATAGTCAAAGGGTTGTCCATTGGCATATTCGTCATAGGATCTTTTCACCTTTTCGAGCACAGAAATAGGGCTATTCCCTTCTAGCTGAATGAATATTTTTCGAGGATAATCAGTTTCACTCATTTGTTCAATGATGGCCATCCCTATTTCTCTGTGCAAAGATTCGAAATGAAAATTATCAATAATGCCCAAAACGGGTTTTTCGCCATTATAGGCTTTAAAGCTTTTTGGCAAGGGATCGAGCCCGAGTTTATCTACTGTCACTCTATTTATCCAAATCCCTTCCTTTGTATACCCCACCCCGGTGGAAGTGATATTCATCTCCATCATCGATAGAAAAGAAGAATCAACGATAAACAGCTGAAAGCTCACCGGCTTATCTTCATAGGTATAACCGCGATTATCTCCACGATCAAGAGGACTTCCTTTAACAAAAGATACTTTTTTAACACCGGGAATTTTATTCATTTCGTTTTTAAAACCTGCCATTTCGCTGTTTGATAGGTTATTGTCTAGCCAAACAATATTACTCGTTTTAAAGCCTAGACTATAATTTTGCATAAAGGCAGTTTGCCGAGCAATAACTACTGTTGATATTATTAAAACAATAACCACGATATATTGAAAACCAATAAGTAATTTTGAATAAACACTTTTACTTTTCTGCCTAAATTCTCCCTTGAATACCTGAACAGCACTTAACCTGGTAATGATAAAAGCAGGAATTATTCCGGAGACAAAACCAATCAGTACAACAAGAACCAGTGTGATTAAAATCGTGTTTATAGTGAATTCGCCCACTAGATTTAGTTGGGTACCAAGCAAACTATTGAATATTGGTTCGGCAAGAAAACTAAGAAACATGGCCAATAAAAAAGCTACAAAACAAAGTATTATCGACTCATTTACATGTTGAAAAACTAATTTTCTCCGACTACTGCCAAAAAGTTTTTTAAGGGCCGTTTCTTTTACCCTGGCTCCTGATTGTGCAATGGTAAGATTCATGTAATTGATAATTGCCAAAACCAAAATTAGTATTACAATAGCAAATAAAACAGCAATAAATGTTTTTGTGTTTTGGTGAGTTGCTCTTGCAGGAATATGACTAAAATAATTGTCTGCCAATGGCTCGAAATCCACTGTTTTTACTCTTTCATTTTGATACAACCAATAATCTTTCTTGAACATCTCCAATACTTGCGATGCTTTGGAGGGCAAATCAGAATTCGGTTTAGCCAGGAAATACAATCCAAAAGAACTATTCCCCATACTTGTTAACAAGTGTGGAGCTTTCCAGAGATCAGCAAGGCATCTAAAATTAATAATGGCATCACATTTATCAAAGTTCGATGTTTTCGAAATATCATCAACTATGCCCTTTACAATGCAGTCAATCCCGTCAACCGTAATTTTTTGATTCAAGGAAGATTTATTGCCAAAAATTTTATTTGCGAATTCCCTGCTTAAAACAACAGCGTTTTTTGTCTTAAGTGCGGTTTCCGGATTGCCTTCGATAAGATTAAATGAAAAAATGGTGAAGAAGGTAGAGTCGGCAGCTAAAAAGTCGAATTTTACTTTAACATTATCCTGGGTAACTAATTTGCCAGAATTCTCCAAAATGCGCGTATAACTCTCTATCTCAGGAAATTTATTTTGTAGATAAAGGCCAATAGGAGGAGCAAACTCCGCAGCATTTTCATTTATTAAGCGATAGATTCTCGAAGCATTTTTCTGCGAACTATTTATAGTAAGTTCTTTCTTAATATATGCGCTTAAAAGAATTACAAAAGTTAAAGAAATAGTAAATCCCACAAGAGTTACAACTGTGTATAACTTGCTATTGACAAGGCTATTTACAAATGATTTTAAATTATTTAAATACATGATTTTCCTTTTTTATATTCCTTTATTCTTGAAGGGTTGAAAGCTAGTTTCAACATCTTCATTACTTATTGCTATCTTTTTTTCTCCATTTTTTAATCGTTAAATATTTTAATGATTCTATGTGTAAACGATATAATTTTAGTCCAACTTTTCCCATTCTCCCATTCTCCCATTCTCCCATTCTCCCATTCTCCCATTCTCTCATTCTCTCATTCTCTCATTCTCTCATTCTCTTCCTTACTCATCCCTCAAGGCATCAACGGGATTTCTTGTGGCTGCATGCCAACTTTGTAGACTCACAGTAAGCAAGACAACCACTAAAGCTATAGTTCCGGCCAAGGCAAAAATCCACCAACTTAAATCTGTTTTGTAAGCAAAATTTTCAAGCCAATTATTCAAGGCATAGTACGAAATTGGAACAGCAATAATAAATGCTAATACTACCCATTTAATAAATTCCTTATTGAGCATGGCTAGTATTTCACTTACTTTGGCACCGTTTACTTTGCGCACACCAATTTCTTTAGTTTTTCTTGAAACTGTATTCATCACCATTCCAAGTAAACCCATTATAGACAGTATTATAGCTAGCAAAGAGAAAGCACTGATTAATTTTACCTGATCTTGTTCTCTATGATAAAAATTGGAGATTTGCTCCTGAAGTGTAATGACAGACACCATTTTATCGGGTGCTATTTCTTTAAATAATTTGGAAATATCAGCCTTAAGTTGCACATCGTTTTCACCCCTTGTTTTAACTGCAAAAAGTCTCATTTTATCAAGGTGTTGTTGAATAATAAGCATTGGCTTAATACTTTGATACATACTATGTGCTGTAAAATCTTTCGCAATTCCTTGAATATAAAAACCACTGAAATATTCTCCAGCTTTCAAATTGTACATGGAAGCAGCCGATTCATTAAAGATTACTTTTGTCTCATCCCCATTGTATTCTACAAAATGAGCCCCATCAATAATCTCTATTCCCAATAATTCCGTCATGCCTTTTCCCATAATTAAACCATCTAAGCTTATGGACTCGTTACTTTCAGGATTTAATAAGCGAATGGGTAGCGTCCAGTTAAAAGGAGGAATAAAAGAGGAGCCTGCAGCACTAATTACTCCGGGCATCTGTTCAACCTGATCAGTTATTACATTAAATTTTTTAGAAAGCTCTGGTGTATTCAATTCGAATATCATCACATTCTCTGGATCGATACCAGTGAAATTATTTAAGGAATAATTTATTTGTTTCTTAAACACCAGAACACCAACCATTAAAATAATAAAAATTGCGAAATGAAGACTTAGAAATGAGTTGCTCCATGGATTTCTTTTTGATTGAACCGAAATTTTTCTATTTAAAAGAATTATTGGTGAAATTTTGGAAATTTTGCTTCCCACAAGAAGACCTGATATGGACCCCGTAAGTAATGGAATTATTGCCAACAAAGGTATGGCATTCCAGTCCGAAAGAATTTGATTGTCAAGTGTTCTTCCTAAGGTATTGTTTACAAAAGGTGTTCCATAAATTACAACTATAATTGCAGGGATTAAACTCAGTAAGGATACCATATTTGCTTCGAAGAGCAACTGCATTCGAATGATTGATGCACTGGCACCAAATGCTCTTTTTACTCCTAATTCTTTATAGCGTTTATCCATTTTTGCTTTGGTTAGAAAAATGTAATTAACCACAGCTATAATCAAAATAAAAAGCGCAATCGCGATAAAATACGTTAGCTCATTCGCATTTCCTCTTCTTGAATAATTATCAATTATTTCACTTGATTGTAAATACACATCGGTGACCGCTTGTAAGCTAAAATCCTTTTTTTGATCTTTTTCCTGTTCAAATCGTTCGCTATATTTTTGAAGTTTCTCACTTACACTATTGGAATTTGCTTGCTTATTTATTTTAATATAGGTAGCACAAACCCCTACTTCCCAATTTATTTTAAATTCATCATTTTCTGGGGAATATTCGCCAAACATCTTTTTACGATTACCCAAAAATTCACCAATCAAATCGGTATGAGAAATAAACTGCGGACTTAAAGTTGAATTAGATGGGAGGTCTTTGAAGATTCCACAAACGGTAAGGTTAATAAATTCGTTATTCAAACGTGCTTCAAAAGTCTTATTCAAGGCATCACCCTCTGCGAAGTATTTCTCAGCCATTTTTTCTGAAATAAGCACTTCGTTTATTGATTCAGCAGGTTTTCCTATTAGGATGTCAATGCCTAAACAATTAAAAATGGAAGGATCGGTACAAGCAAAATGTGTCTCAGGAATAATCTCTTTTCCATCTTGTCTTATCTCAAATTCTCCACTTTGGTGATATCTAAAAAAGTCCTCAATAGCAGGAATGTCATTTTTAGCTATTTCGCCAACAGGAAATGGTATATTACTGTCAGAACCATGTAATACCCTATACAGCTGATTATTATCAGGAATAAATTTATCAAATGAATTTTCATGCATGTAAAGCATGGAAATCAAAATAATAGAGCCCAAGCCAATACCAAGGCCAACTATACTAACAAGTGATTGAACTTTGTTTTTCAATATACTTCTAAGTGCAATTCTCAAATTTATTGATGGATTCATATTTTATTTATTTATCGTTTATTCATATCTTAGAACTTCAATTGGATTTCTTCGCGCAGCCTTAAACGATTGCCAGCTTATTGTGATAAGGGCAATAAAAAGAGCCATTAAACCTGCAAGTATAAAAATCCACCAACTCAGTTCCGTTTTATAAGCAAAACCCTTTAGCCATTCATTCGTAGCATACCAAGCAACAGGAACAGCAATTACATAAGCGATGGAAACCCATTTCACAAAGTCTTTATTCAGTAATTCAATAATTTCAAGAACGCTTGCACCGTTTACTTTACGAATACCAATTTCCTTAGTCAGTTTTATTGATTTATCCACCGAAATTGCAAACAAACCCATCATCGATAAAAAAATAGAGATGATGCTGCAGGAGCCAATTAAGCGAATGAAATTTTTGTTCTCATCGTGAAGACTTTTGTAACGTAGATCAAGGCTTTCTAAATTTACTGGATAATCGGGAATGAGCTTGGACCAAATGGCGGCTATCGAAGCTTCAACTTCATTTTCGTGACCTGCTATTGCTTTAACTAAAACATTGGGGCCTTCGTCTCTATATTCTATAAAACCAGGTTCTATTTTTCTTTTTAAATTTGAGAAATGAAAATCGTCAACAATACCAATAATAGTTTTGTCAGAATTTCCTGGCATACTTTTACCAATAAGTTGCTGATTGGGAAAAAGACTAGCCAATGATTTATTTACAAGACACTTATGCTTATCGACTTCCGGATTCCCAGAAAAACCTTCACCCTCCAGTATCCTTATCCCCAGAGTCTTTACAAAGCTTGCATCTCCAGAAAAAAAACAAGGATAGTATTCCTTTTTCACACCATTATCATCATAATTAAAAAGCAGTTTAAAATGCCCGAGGAAAGGTGCAGAGGGAGTTAGTGCCACCTCCTTAATATTTGGATTGGCACGCAATTCTTCTTTAAAAGCCTTGCTGAGATTTTTATAAGCTTGAGGAATTTTTATTGCCATTACATTTTTGTCCAAGCCAATTTCTTTATTGTTAACAAACTGAATTTGTTTGATTATAACGGAAAAAGAGATTATCAAAACTATCATTACTGCAAGCTGAAAAATATTCATTACGTTTATTTTTCTTCTAATGGGTTGGAAACTGCATTTCATATTTGTTGTTGAGAGCTTTGTTCTTATATGGATTTGCGCAAAGAAATAGGATATTACAGCCACCAATCCTAAAAGCAATATACTTAAGGCTAAACTATTAAATTGAATAAAAGTAGAGGCAGTAATTGTAGTTTTTAGCAGCTCATTAAAATAGGGTATTAATAGTTTTAATAGAAGGATACCGAGTCCGATAGAGACCAAAATTAGCACAAAAACTTCCCTCATAAAAAGGAGTGTCAAATCTTTATTTGAAGCACCATGTATTCTGTTTATTATATAGTTTATTGAATTATCGTTTAATCTGTTCTTAATGAGTATGAGATAGTTAAACAATCCAACCCCTAAAATCAATAACGCAACTAGAATGGCTATCCAAAGGTCAGCTTTATCGCGTGTGAGGTCGAATATTGATCTTCTCATAGAACTATAATAGGCCTCATTCATTGGCAGTAGATCATATTGGTTTGGGCTGTCGCCTTTGATAACGGGAATTTCATCTTTTAAACGCTCAAACTCTTGTTCCATTTTTTGTCTGCTCAAAGGAGAATCCAATTTCACATAGCAACGGCTGTTTCTTTCTCCATGGAATAGACTTACCATATCAAAATTAAATTGCGTTACGGTATTGGGTTTTTCAAAAACTCCGCTAACTAAAAACTCTTTCTCCTCACTTTTGAAACTTATTATAATAGGCTTACCAATAGGCATTTCATTACCAAAGTATTTCATGGCAAGTTCTTTTGAAATGGCAATATCATTTTTTGATTTGAGCACAGTTTGCTCATTTCGACTTAAAAGGGTATAATTAAAAAAGTTAAAGAAATTAGATGATGCATTTAAAACAACAGGCTGATTATAGAAAGAGTTATTATTTACCTTTACTTGCGTTACACTATTGTGTATGATTCTGCAAAAACTTTCTACTTCAGTAAAATTTTCTTTCATATATTCTGCTGAACCATATCGAACGAATAGCATTTTGGGGCTGTCACCTCCCACTGCCCCAAAAGGATTATTTGTTTGTAAAGCGAATATTCTATGCTTATCCGGATTAAAACTTTCAGGATTTAGCTCACGCTGAATAAATACGGATATTAATAGGAAGAAAGCCATTCCTACAGCCAGACTAATGATGATCACCGAACTGTTTAGTTTATTCATTTTAAATATCTGTATTATCTTGAGAATTTGCTTCATCTATGTATTTAGTTTGTACCGTGACCTTTAATGTTTTTTTCATTTTCACTCTAGCTTACAAAAAATCAAAGTTTAATATCTATTCATATCTCAAAGCATCAATAGGGTTTTGTCGTGCAGCTTTAAAAGTCTGTCCGCTTACAGTTAGCAATACAATAATAAATGACAAACCACCTGCTAACAGGAAGATCCACCAACTTAGAGCCGTTTTAAAAGCAAAATGTGTAAGCCAAATATTCAAACCATAATATGCAATTGGAATTCCGATAACAAAAGAAACCAGAACCCACTTTAGGAAACCTAGATTTAATAATTTCAATACTTGGAAAACGGTGGCTCCATTTACCTTACGAATTCCTATTTCTTTAGTCCTACTGGCCATCATAAAAGAAACAATTCCAAATAGGCCCATACTGGCAAGTAGGATAGCTAGAATAGCAAAGAATCCCATCAATTGGAAAGTTTTGTTATCTCTCATATATCTTTGCTCTAGTATCTCATCAAGAAAACTAAATTCTATGATTTCGTTGGGATAGATTTGATGACAAACACCTGATAAGGATGACTTTATGGCTGAAACATCATGAGTAGGCTTCACTTTTACGATTAAATGATAAGCCCATGGGTAATGAATAACAAATACGGCAGGCTTGATATTATTATATAAAGACTCAAAATGAAAATCATCTATAACACCGATTACTCTACGACTAGCATTTGGCCAGACACATTCTAAGGATTGTCCGAGGGGATTTTCAGTGATTCCCAATTTTTCTACTGCGGCCTGATTTAACACAATCGCCTCCATTTGATCTGTCTTGGTCTCCTCTGAGAATAATCTTCCTTGAGCAGCTTCTATACCTAAGGTTTTGAAATAATCAAAAGTTACATGAACATATGGAATAGTAATAGGGTCGGTTTGTCCTTCCGGTAAAACAGTACCATCATTATTAAGAGATCCAGAGGGAATTCGACTGGCAACAGCAACACTTATTACATCATTATTTTTGAGGAGAGCCTGTTTGAGGGTATTGTATTTCGTTTCATCTCCAAAGTCAAAAATGGCAGTCAATACCCCATCTTTTTCGAAACCTAAATCTTTATTTTGTAAGAAACTGATTTGTCGAAACATCACAATAGCGCTTACAATTAAGATGATTACTATGGTAAATTGTGTGCCAATAAGAACTCTTTTAATTTGAAATCCAGAACGTCCACCACTATTATTAGACTTCATCACTCTTTGTGGCTGATAAGAAGACAAAACAAAAGCTGGATACCAGCCTGCAAGTATTCCTAAGGTAAACATCATTATAGTCATTCCAAGAATAACAGTACCATTGGTGAGTATAGAAAAGGTGAGCTGTTTATCCGCTAGATTATTGAAAAGTGGAAGACTCAGTTTAACTAATAATAGAGCTAAGCCAAACGAAATGAGAAATACCAAAATGGATTCCATAATAAATTGAGTGGCTAATTGTTTTCTTGAAGCTCCAAAGGATTTTCTCACCCCTATTTCTGTCAATCGTTTGGTAGCATTGGCCGTTAGTAAATTCACATAATTAAAACTAGCAATCAGCAAGATAAGTAAGGCTATAGCCAGAAATATAATAACATAAGTAACACTGTTCTGTGGCTGAATATCTCCTAAGAAGTGGGAAGAAAATAAGTGTATATCTTTAAGATTCTGCAAAGTAAATATAGGTAATGCATCAGCCTCTTGGTAGTAATCCTTCATCAACTTGCTGATTTCTGCTTCCACATCCGCTTTATTAAAGCCCTGTTGAGTATCAAAATAGACTAGGAAATTCCACCATCCCCAGTTTTCCTCCCAACCATCATCGAACATAGCATTACCATCGTTCAAAGTCATAAAAATATCGAAAGTAAAATGGGAATTTTCAGGAATATCTTGAATGACCCCAGTGATGGTATAATCATATTCGCTACTAACTTTTAAAGTTTTACCTATAGGATCAGCATCACCAAAATATTTAAGGGCGGTTTCTTCAGTAATCACCATGGACCAGGGCTGGGTTAAAGCTGTGGCAGCATCTCCTCTTACAAATTGGAAAGAGAATATATTAAACAGATCGGGATCTACCCAAGCCACCAAATTTTCCTTAAACCTCAGCTCGCTCTTTTGAATGAGTATATTATCACGGGGCAAAATTCTTGCGAAACTTTTTATAGCAGGGAGTTTCTCAGTCAACAAAGCTGCAGTACCAGGAGCTTGATAAGGATGCTGTTCCTGACAAAGCCTATGAATACTATCAGCTTTTGTATGATAACGATCAAAACTCCACTCGTGCAACACATAGAAAAGCAGTAAAATACTAACCGCCAAACCAATGGTCAGGCTTAAGATACTTATTGAAGAATACACTTTATTCTTCCACAAATTCGCAAAAGCTATCTTTATGTAATTTTTAATCATGACATTTTTTTTAGATGATTAATTTCTTTTTCTTGGTTTTACGCGATTGATATCTCTTATTTGAAGTATCAATTTATTCTTCTAAATACTTTTCATTTTTTACTATAATCACTATCAAAAAACCTCCCCATTTTTAAGATTATTTTGACTCCTCCGTAATCACTTGTCCATCGAGTAAATTAATGGTACGATGGGCAAATCCAGCATCTCTGTCGGAGTGCGTTACCATAATAATAGTGGCACCTTCTTGGTTGAGCTCGGTGAGCAAGTTCATGACTTCTAAACCATTTTTGGTATCTAAGTTACCCGTTGGCTCATCGGCTAAAACTAAATCGGGATTGGCTACCACTGCTCTTGCTATCGCTACTCTTTGTTGCTGCCCACCAGATAATTGTTGAGGATAATGCTTAATACGATGTCCGATTTTCATTCTTTGTAAAACCTCCTCCACTCTTCTCTTTCTTTCTGAAGCACTCATCTTTAAATAAATAAGAGGAAGCTCCACATTCTCGTATACAGAAAATTCATCAATCAGATTAAAGCTTTGAAAAACGAAACCAATATTTCCTTTACGGAAAACGGTTCTGTCTTTTTCTTTAAGTTTGGCTACTTCCGTACCGCCAAATTGATAGGAACCATCGGTAGGATTATCAAGTAAACCCACAATATTCAACAAAGTGGATTTCCCACAACCCGAAGGCCCCATAATGGCTACAAATTCTCCTTTTTTTACATTGATGTCTACACCATTAAGCGCATAAGTCTCAATATCTTCTGTTCTAAATACTTTGGTTAATTTTTCAATTTTTATCATGTCTATTGTTTTTATTGTTTCTATATTTTATGCTTTATCCTCACGCAAAGCCGCAAAGTCGTAAAGAAATTATACTTTTTATTGCTTCATTCTAATGATATAATGCTTGAATGATTTAATATTTAGCTTGTTCTTATACTCTATCATTTCCCCATTCCCTCATTCCTTCATTTGCATCTGTCAATTTCTACTTTTGTACATTCTTCATCGATATTCATTTCTATTTGACTCCATTAAATCAAGCTTTGTGCCGCAAAGCCTAACACATTGTATTTATGGTTTTTACAGAATATTCGATCAATTAAAAAAAGAACTAAGTGTAAATATTTTTTACAGCGATTGTATATATAATTTACAAATATTTGAACGAGAAGAATGGTGCTTTGAAATAAAAAAGAGTAGTGTTGAAATTATAATTGTTTTCATTTAAATACTGTCCAAAAGAAGTTCCATATTAAAAAAGATTCTTCACATCATTACATTACGTTCAGAAAGACGGGTGTTTAAGATTTAATTGGAAGGAAGAAGGGTTTTGCTTTTGGTATTGAAAAAAGCAAAGCCCTTCTTCCTTATGAGTTGTCAAAACACCTGTCATTCCGATGCGAAGCGAGGAATCTTTAATAATTATTAGGACGCTATTGTATTCATTTAAATGTTATTTGTGCTTTTAAATGATTATTCCATTTTAATTTCACATTATACTATGAAATCCCGGCCCTTATCTATTCCTAGGATACTTTCCTTTAACAAGTTCGCCTTATTTTTATTCATACCTCAAAGCCTCCACTGGATTTCTTCTGGCTAGCTTAAAAACCTGAAAACTAACTGTGATTAAAACTATTAACAAAGCAACAAACCCAGCTAAGGCAAATATCCACCAACTTAATCCGATTCTATAAGCAAAATTCTGAAGCCACTGGTTCATAACATACCAAGCAATAGGAACAGCAATTGCAAAGGCAATGGCCACCCACTTTATAAAGTCTTTATTGAGCATGATTAGAATCTCAGAGATTGAGGCCCCATTTACCCTTCGAATACCCATTTCTTTGGTGCGTTGCTGCGAGATAAATAATGCTAGTGCAGTAATTCCTACAATGCTAATTAATATGCCGATAATTGAGAAGGTAAAAAGTATTCTGCCTAGAATTTCTTCGGCTTTGTATTGCTGAGCTATCTTTTCGTCGATAAAAAAGTAGCTGAATTCTTGATTGGGATAATGTTTATTCCACACTTCCCTTGTGATATCTAAACCTTCTCTGGTATTTCCTGCTCGTATTCTAATATGAGTAAATCTTGCACGAGATGGCGATTCTCCTAATAAAAAAGCAAAATCACCCACGGCTTCATGCGCTGAGTTATAATTAAAATCCTTTGCTACACCAAGTATTTTTACTGGATTATCATTCTGATCTAAATTGTGAGTCATAGCATAGGTTTCAAGCGCTTCTATTGTTCCGTGTTTTTCCAATAATCTATTAAACAAATGTTCATTAATAAGCATACCTTCAACAGTATCTGCAGAGGGAGAAATCCAATTATGGAGTAATTGAATATTCATTGTTTTTATATAGTCGTAATTAGCCAGAACGAAATCGGCAGATCCATCAATTCCAAAACCTTCGAGCTGGAAATCTTGTGTGGGATAACCAAAATATTGTCGAGTGAAACCAACAGATTTAATGAGAGTATTCTTCTTCAACTCATTGGCAAAAACGGTAGGATCTTTCGAGAAGTCTTCAAAATGAATAACAACTACATTTTCTTTTTCGAAACCTAATGATTTTGTGCTCATAAAATCAATTTGCTTATTTACAATAATTGTACATGACATCAGGACGATAACAATGCAAATTTGCAGCACAATCAAAGCTTTTAAACTAAAATTTCCTGAGGAACTATCTTTTTTTGTAAGGAGCTGAACTGTTGTGGTTTTTCTTAATAAAAAGAACCCCACAAAAAGAGTACTTAGGGCTCCACAAATAGCCAGGACACCAATTATGGTAAGGTATATAATAGGCTCGGAATAATAAATATTAAAATCTATTTCGAAAAACTGATTTATTTGTGAGCCAATAAATTTTAATAAAAACAGCGAAACAAGAATGGCAGCAGAACAATGCACTAATACATCAACCAAAACCTGTTCTATGATCTGTTTTTTATGCGCCCCAACAGCACGATACAAACCAAGTTCCTTTGATTTTTTTATCAATTTGGTAAGGTTCAAATTGATAAAATTAAAAAGGCTTACAAATAGTATTACAAACGAAATGGTAATGAACAAGCCAATATTGATTTTGCTGGTACTTTCTTTTAATTCAAAGCGATAATCAGACTTTAAATGAATGTCTGCCAATGCTATAAGATTGAATTTATAATCCTCAGGCCCTCTCACGTTCCGTAAGCTGCTTTCATTATATATAGAAAGGAATTTATCGGCCACTAGTGCTGGAGAGACCTCATTTTTTAATTTTATATAGTTGTAAACCCAATGGGTCTTCCGATTTGGCAAAACGTTGAATCGTTCCTGCAATGATCCTTTTTGCGAAAGTAAGATATGATATTCAAAATGAGTTTTGGGATGTGTATTTTTCACTATACCTCTAATCTGATATTCACCCACATCTTGAAAATATTGCAAGGATTCTATCTTAATGGTTTTACCGATAGGGTTTTCATTCTCAAAATGTATTTTTGCAAAGTCTTCAGAGATAAATGCGGTATTTGGTTTTGAAATATCGTTTAAATCTCCCACCAAGCTTTCTACTTCAAACATTTTTATAAAACTTTCGTCAACCGACATCATGTTCTTTTGCTGAAAAGAGTTTTCATTTAGCCTAATTGTTCCGATGGGACAATGGGTGAATTGCGTTGCCTCCACTATTTCAGGAATATGTTTAGACGCTCCATTAATAAAACCGAGACTTCTGGCCCATTGCATATTCGAACCTGTAGGACTAGAGATGACCCTGTATATATTCTTATAATCCTTAATATGCTTATCAAAACTTCTTCATTTGTAACATAGATAAACAAGATGAAAAATGAAATAATCCCAATAGCTAAGGCTAGAATATTTACACCTGAAAATATTAAATTCTTAGAAATTCTCTTGATTGAAATTTTTAAATAGTGTAGAATCATTTTATAAAATTTAATGTGCTATTTATTTTTGCAATCGCATTACTCTATTCGTATCGCAAAGCCTCCACTGGATTTCTTCTTGCAAGCTTAAAAACCTGAAAACTAACTGTGATTAAAACTATTAACAAAGCAACAAACCCAGCTAAGGCAAATATCCACCAACTTAATCCGATTCTATAAGCAAAATTCTGAAGCCACTGGTTCATAACATACCAGGCAATGGGAACTGCAATTACAAAGGCAATGGCCACCCACTTTATAAAGTCTTTATTGAGCAAGACTAATATTTCAGATACCATTGCACCATTTACTTTTCGGATTCCTATTTCTTTTATCCTTTTCTGCAATCCATAAAGGCTTAGTCCAAACAAGCCTAAACATGAAATTAGAATGGCAATAAGGGAACTATATCCTATTAGTTTCTCTGTTGTTTGTTCTTTGGCATACAATTCATTCAAATCATCTTCCAAAAAGCTCAACTCCACTAAATCATTTGGGGCTATTTTTTCAATTTTATTTTTAATAGTTTGTACAAGTTTAGAATTAGATGAGGAATTCATTTTAATAAACATAAAAGAACCAATTGGAGCATACCTAAATGCAAAAGGTTTAATTTCGGAATGCAAAGATTCGGTATGCATGTTTTTAATGACTCCGATGATCTCCCCTTTTTGCTCAGAAGATGTTCCATCGAAAATTGACATTTTTGTCCCCACTGGATTTTCCAAATCCATTGCTTTTACAGCGGCTTCATTAATTACAAAGCCATCGCTTGCATCTTTGGAGAATTCCTTGGACAAGAATCTGCCTTCAATAACTTCAACACCTATGGTTTCATCAAAATCATAATCCACGAAATTTAAGCCCATATCAAAAACATCATCTGTTTCCCTTCCATCCCATACTGGCATATCTGACATCCACCAAACGGTTAAAGGACTTCGAGAAGTACTGATGCTTGAAATTTCCGGCATCATTAATAATTCGTTTTTTGCTGCCTCATAATTATGCTTAAGCTCATCTTGCATTTGTACGATAAGGATATCATTCTTATTAAACCCAAGATCCTTTTGCTTCATGAAACGAACTTGCTGAGTAATAACAATAATTCCGGCTATCAGAATTATGGTTAATGCAAACTGAAAAATCACCAATCCACTTCTAAGATTCAGTTTCTGATGATTCGATGAAGAATTATTCTTATTTAAAGAACCAAAGGGCTGAATCGTTTTTTTAATCAAATCAATAGGCCTCAAAGATGAAAGAAAGGATGCAGGATAGATTCCAGAGATTAATCCAGTAAGAGCTGCAAACCCCAATAGAGTAAGAATGGTGTAAAGATTAAAACTAAGTTCCAGATTTACGTGAAGTAGATTATTGACAGATGGTAAAAGCAGTTCAACAAAAATGAGTGCAATGCCCAGAGCCAACATGGCAAGAATTTGAGCTTCAAAAAGAAACTGAATAATGAGTAATTTCTTACCAGAACCTAAGATTTTCCTTAAACCAATCTCTTTGATTCTTTTATCTGAGGTGGCCATTGTTAAATTAACAATATTGAAGGTTGCAATTATTAAAATAAGGATGGCAACAATGGAAAGAATATAGACGTATTGTATGCGCCCTCCACCTTTTAGATTGTGTAAATGACAATCCGTCAATGGTGTTATATACAATTTATTATTCCAATCAGGCTTAAATTGACTGATCACATCAGCTATTTTAATATTAACAGCTGAATAGTCAGTTCCTTTATTAAGTTGTACATACACTTCCATGGATTTGCTATTCCAAGTATCAAAATATTTAGAAATCAATTGATAAGGAAGTAAAAATTCAAATTGAATATCCGAATTTGCTGGAATATCCTCAAATACAGCTGTTACAATATACTCATCGTCACCATCCACTTTTACGGTATGGCCTATTGGATTTTCATCCCCAAAAAGTTTTTCAGCTAATGATTGGGTGAGAACAATAGAGTTGGGATGTATGAAAGCATCAGAAAGGGTTCCAATTGCTAAAGGGAAATTAAACATGGAGAAAAAAGAGGGATCCACAAAGCTACCATTAACCAAAATTTTATTTTCACCTTGTATTATCTTTTTGTTTCCCCAGTTCCAAAAAACAGTTGAGTTTTTAATATCCGGATATTCTTCCTTTAAATGCAGGGCAACAGGAGCTGGTAAAACGTAAGCATGAAAATCTGAGGGTTCATGAGTAAAAGCCGCCTTATATAGGTCTTGTGAGTTTTCATGAAACCTATCGTAACTCATCTCATATTTTACCCACAAACCAATAATGATGGTGCAGGTTAAGCCAAGGCTTAAACCAAATAGAGTTATTAATGTATTTATTTTATTTTTCTGAATGCTACGCAAGGTGATTTTTGCAAAGTGCTTAAACATAGTTTTTTCCTTTCTAATGATTAATTAATACCGCTGATTAATCAAATTGCGCCTTAAATCCCTAATAGTCTTAAAGCCGCTTTGATTATGTATCAGCATTTACCAATGTAAAAGCAAAATGGCTTAAGATGCATTTTGGCGTACATTGGTATAATTCAATTTTCCTTGGTTTTACGCGATAGATATTTCTCACATAAATATCAAAACTGTTATATATACTAATGCCTCTATACTCTACCCCTGATTTTTATGGGTTACTACCCTTGTTATAACAACTCATATGTTTTAACAAGGCCTAATTTTTCTCTTCAGTAATCACCTCACCATCTAGTAAATTTATAGTACGATGAGCAAAACCAGCATCTCTATCAGAGTGCGTTACCATGATGATGGTGGCACCTTCTTGGTTGAGTTCTGTTAATAAGTTCATCACTTCTAAACCATTCTTAGTATCCAAGTTACCCGTAGGCTCATCAGCTAATACCAAATCTGGATTAGCAACTACTGCTCTTGCTATCGCGACTCTTTGCTGCTGTCCACCAGATAATTGCTGAGGATAATGCTTAATACGATGTCCAATTTTCATTCTTTGTAAAACCTCCTCCACTCTTTTCCTTCTTTCTGAGGCACTCATCTTTAAATAAATTAGAGGAAGCTCTACATTCTCATATACAGAAAATTCATCAATCAGATTAAAGCTTTGGAAAACGAATCCAATATTTCCCTTACGAAAAACGGTTCTGTCTTTTTCTTTAAGTTTGGCTACTTCTGTGCCACCAAACTGGTATGAACCATCTGTAGGATTATCAAGCAAGCCTACAATGTTCAACAAAGTGGATTTTCCACAGCCTGAAGGCCCCATGATGGCTACAAATTCTCCTTTTTTCACATTGATATCTACACCATTAAGCGCATAAGTTTCAATATCTTCTGTTCTAAAAACTTTGCTTAATTTTTCAATTTTTATCATGTTTATTGTCTTTATTGTTTTCTATATTTTATTCTCACGCAAAGGCGCAAAAAAAACTTCTCACTTCTCACTTCTCACTTCTCACTTCTCACTTCTCACTTCTCACTTCTCACTTCT